>DATAHD010000366.1:0-4232 GCA_036263395.1 Rhizomicrobium sp.
CTACGATCACCTCGAAACCGTGGTCGACTGCTTCGACGACATCGGGAACGAAATCCAGAGCATCGTTCTCGAACAGGCCTGACGAGCGTGGATCGGCGCACCGGTACTGCCGACCGATGACGACAGCATCGCTGTCGGTGCCGATGCTCGTCGGTTTGATCGTGCTCGCCCTCGCCTTTGACTTTCTCAATGGTCTTCATGACGCGGCGAACTCGATCGCAACGGTCGTCTCAACTCGCGTCCTGCGGCCCCTGACGGCCGTGTTTTGGGCCGCGTTCTTCAATTTCATCGCGCTTGCGATATTCGGGCTGCACGTCGCGCAAACCCTCGGCACCGGCATCATCGACCCCCTCGCGGTCGACGCTGGCGTGATTTTCGGCGCCCTCGTAGGGGCCATTGCGTGGAACGTCGCCAGTTGGCTTCTCGCGTTCCCGACGAGCAGTTCGCATGCGCTGATTGGGGGCCTGCTCGGTGCTGGTATCGCGCATGCCGGTTTGAGCGCAGTCGTTTGGTCCGGCGTCATCAAGACCGCGTTCGGCATAGTGCTGGCGCCGCTATCTGGCTTTGTGGTTGCGGTGGCCCTCGTAATCGCCGTGTCTTGGATGTCGGCGCGTTCCCTCCCGTTCGCGGTTGACCGGCGCTTCCGGCACCTGCAGCTTGTGTCCGCAGCCCTTTACTCGCTCGGGCACGGCGGCAACGACGCCCAAAAGACCATGGGTGTCATTGCGATCCTGCTCTATTCCAGCGGCACGCAGAGCGGGAGCTTCCATGTTCCGCTCTGGGTCATCCTCTCTTGCCAGGCGGCAATGGCGCTTGGAACGCTGTGCGGCGGCTGGCGCATCGTTCGGACAATGGGCTCGCGGATCACCCATCTCACCCCGATGCAGGGTTGGTGCGCCGAGACAGGCGGCGCGGCAACCCTGTTTACCGCCACCTGGCTGGGCGTTCCCGTCTCGACGACGCACACGATTACCGGCGGCATCATCGGCGTGGGTTCGGTGCGCCGACTCTCGGCGGTACGTTGGGGCGTGGCGGGCGATATCGTGATCGCGTGGCTGGTGACCATGCCGGCCGCGGCTTTGGTCGGAGCGGTTTTTTATCTTCTCACTCGCTTGGTGGGATAAGGATCTCCGCAGCGACGACGGTCATCGGTTAGGTCGTTACCGCGAATTACCGCAGGCCGCCTGCCAAAATGCCCCCAATTACGATTGCTGCTTGGCGTCGAGCCCGCGGTTATCACCCCGGTTCTGCAGACGGCCGCTTTGGGTCGATAGTGTTCTCTAATGGGTCAATGGGCAGCGGCTCGTTTTTGAGCGATGTCGGCGCCTTCGGGTGTCTGCGTTCTCTACGTGCTCATTTGGCACTTGATGGGGTCAGCTGGGTGCAGGGCGGCTCGGTTGAAATCGCAGTCGGCCATGTTGGCCGGGTGCTACAGAATCGGCGCCGTCATCTGCCCCCTCCCTGGGGCACCGCTCCACTCGGGAGCTCGATTGGACCTCCGTCTTGTTGATGCTCTCGGCTAGGCCGGTTTGAACTCGGTGCCGTGCTTCAGCATCGCATGCATGATGATCGCGAGGCGCCGGGCAAGGGCAACCCGCGCCTTGCGCATCGTCGATCGCCTGGCGACCGCCAATGCCCAATCCTTGAGCTGCAGCGGCCCCTTGTAGCGTGTCAGCATGACGTTCGCGGCCTCGTACAGGAGGGTGCGGACCCGTCGGTCGCCGCACTTCGAGATGCTGCCCGTGTAGTCCATCTCCCCCGACTGATGACGCCGGGGCACCAAACCGAGATAAGCGCCGATGTCGCGGGACCTCCGGAAGCGTCCGGGGTCATCAACTGCCGCTGTGAACGCAAGCGCTGTGAGTTGGCCGACACCGGGAATGCTCATCAGGCGCTGGCAAGCATCGGACGCTCTGACCATCCGCCTGATATCGGCGTCGATCGCCAGGATGGCGGCGAGCACGGCGGCCCGCGCGGCAGCTAGACCCTGCATGGCAGCAGACAGACCAGCGATGCCGTTGCTCGCCTGCAGCGCTTGCCTGATGAAGTCGGAGCTGAGGGCTCGTGGCAGTCTGACACCGAATACCACCGCCAGGCCGCGGATCTGATTTTCCAGGGTGACTCGCTGACCGACCAGCTTTTTCCGAGCGATGATAAGCGACCGAATAGCGTGCGCTGGCAGGGACTTCACATGCACCGGTTTGAAGAAGCCGGTTCGGGCGAGATGGGCCAGGCCGCGTGCATCGTTGTGATCGGTCTTGTGCGTCGCTAACAGCTTCAGCGCCTGATAGGCCTGCCGGCTCTCGACGCAGATAACCGGCAGTCCGAGTTCGCGCAAACCGTGGTAGAGCATTGGCGCCATTCGGCCGGTCTCGAATACGATCCGACGGCAGGCCGGGAGTTGCGCCAGCTCACCCGCGATATCCGCCGGCGTCGACGGCACCTTCGCCTTGTGAATTACCGCGCCGCTTTGGGCTACGACGCAAACCTGCGTTTCCGCCATCGAGATATCCAGCCCGGCAAAATACTCCATCGTCGGTCTCCTCTTCCAATCACAGAGCCGATCTTATCGGCCTCCGGGGGAGAGCCGCCGACCATTACCCGATGTTGAAAAACTTAGGATTGCGCCCGGTCGGGGTGGCTGATTCACTCTGGGCGTTGGGGGATCGGGGTGAAGGCCGATGATGGGGGAAGGCCGCGTGCGGCAGGACGCGCTGTTTTACGAATTCTCACTCGAACGACATGTTCCGGAGAGGCACCTGCTGCGGTCGATCGATCGGTTCGTCGAACTCGATGGGCTGCGGCAGGAACTGACGCCTTTCTACAGCGAGATGGGGCGGCCGTCGGTCGATCCGGAGCTGCTCATCCGCATGCTGATTGTCGGCTACTGTTTCGGCATCCGCTCGGAGCGGCGGCTGTGCGAAGAGGTGCACCTTAACCTGGCGTATCGCTGGTTTTGTCGATTGGGTCTCGACGGCGACGTGCCCGATCACTCGACCTTCTCGAAGAACCGGCATGGCCGCTTCCGCGACAGTGACCTGCTGCGCCGCCTATTCGAGACCGTGCTGCAGCGCTGCATCGGTGAGGGGCTGGTCGGCGGTGAAGGCTTCGCCGTCGATGCCAGCTTGATCCAGGCCGACGCCAGCGATCGCACCCGCGTCGAAGGTGCCGCTGGCTTGCCGCCTGCTGCGGCGGGCCGCGCGGTCGAAGAATATCTCGCCGTCCTCGATGATGCCGCGTTCGGCGCCGCAACCGAGGTGACGCCCAAGTACATCGCGCCGGCTGATCCGGCGACGCGGTGGACCGCGGCGCACCGCGGGCCGGCTTTCTTCGCCTATTCGGCCAACTACCTGATCGATACCGACAACGCGATCATCGTCGATGTCGAAGCAACGACGGCGATCCGTCAGGCCGAAGTGCTCGCGGCAAAGCGCATGGTCGAGCGCTCGCTCGAAGGCTTCGATCTCTACCCGGCGAAGCTGATCGGCGACACCGCCTATGGAACGGCCGAGATGCTGAACTGGCTGGTCAACGAGTGCGGGATCGAGCCGCACATTCCGGTGTTCGACAAATCCCAGCATACCGACGGCACCTTCTCGCGGGACGACTTCGCCTATGACCACAAGCGCGACTGCTACATCTGCCCGGCCGGTAAGGAGCTCAGGCAGCGGCAAAAGATCTATCGAATGCCGCGCCCCCTCGTCGATCGAAACGGCATGATGCGCTATCGCGCCAGCAAGCTGGATTGCCAGGGCTGTTCACTCAAGCCGCAGTGCTGTCCCAATGCACCCGCTCGCAAGATCCCGCGTTCCATCCATGAGGGCGCTCGCGATATGGCACGCGACATCGCCAAGACCGAGGCGTACAGGACCTCGCGCTGCCAGCGCAAAAAGGTCGAGATGCTGTTCGCCCACCTCAAACGCATCCTGAAGCTCGATCGGCTGCGATTGCGCGGGCCGAACGGCGCCCGCGACGAGTTCCACCTCGCCGCTACCGCCCAGAACCTCCGCAAGCTCGCGATGCTGATCCCGGTGCCGACGCCGATCGCAGCCACCTGAGGCGACGCGAGGCTTACCGGCCTCTCTCGCGCCCGCCGGTCCGCACCACCGCGATTGCTTGAAACCAAGACTTCTTCAACGGAATCGCGCAGCAGAAGCCAATGCCGGTTATCGGCTTTCTCAACGGGCAGTCGCCCGGCTCATGGGAGCCATTCGTGGTCGCCTTCCGAGCGG
>DATAHD010000367.1:0-10304 GCA_036263395.1 Rhizomicrobium sp.
CGCAGCTCTTCTTTAAACGCGAGCGTGTCCTTGCGATAGAGCGCACCCAGGAAGTGGCGCATGAAGTCTTCGGCGCGCAGGAACAGCGTACGCTTGCCGCGCTTGCGGAATTCGAGCGCTGCGGCGTTCAGAAGGTGCGTCTTGCCGTAGCCAAAACCGCCATGGATGTAGAGCAGCGGGATGTCTTCGCTGTCGCCGCCGGCGAACGCGCGCACCGCCTGCAGGCCGAAATCGTTCTCGGGACCGGCAACGAAGCTCTCGAACGTCTGCTGCGGATGCAGCATACGGTTCCACAGGCCCTTTGCCGGATCGGCATCGTCGGCGTCGAGATCGGGCGCGACGGGCGCGCGGACATAGCTGACGTTCGCGAGCGGGCGCGGGGTCTCGTCGCGCAGCACGCCGCCGCCGACCGACATCTCCGCAGTCGGTGCCGCGATGTGGTGGAAGCTTAGGCTCGCCGGATGGCCACCTTCTGCGCGCAGCGCGCGCTCGATGCGCAGCGCATAGTGGTTCGCAACCCAATTGCGCGCGAACGCCTTCGTCGCGCCGATCTGAATCTCGTTGTTGTCCGATGACATCAGCGACAGGCCGGAGATCCAGGCCTCGAACGTGGCTTCCCCAAGCTCACGCCGCAGCCGCTCCCGTGTCGCGTTCCATACCGATTGCCAATCCAATTTCGAAGCCGTGCTGTTCATTTTGAAAATACCTATCCGCGCCGGCCGTTTGATCGGCCGGTCGTCCCTTTCGGGATTTGTTGTTCGATGTCTGTTAGTCGGGTGTGCCGCTCTAGAGGAGACGGCACCTCATACTTCGGTTCATGCCCGTCCCCTCATGACTGTTTCCATGGAAGGCCCGCCGCCTTCCATCCGTTTGTCTGTCCGCGATGGCGCTCCCCATCGAGATCGCCTTCAAAGCCGCCTGCGATGTTGTAGGCGCGCTGAAATCCGGCCCGCGTCATCGCAATGGCCGCGCCGCGCGAGCGCACGCCCGAGCGGCAGAGAAACACAACCGCCGCATCCGGCGTGACGTTGCCGAGCGCTTGGACCGCTTCACCCACGAACGCCGCGTTCGGCGTACCCGATGGGAAGCTCTGCCATTCGACGGTCAGCACTTTCTTGCCGAGGCTGCTGACGTCGGGCAGGCCGACGTAGTTCCACTCGGCCGCGGTGCGGACATCGACGATCTGTGCGGCCGGGTCGTTCTTCAGCAACTCCCAGGCTTCGGTGACCGAAATATCGCCGGCATAGTCCGCAGCGGTTCCACCAGATGACACGACAATAGCTCCCACCCGTGCAAAGACGGTGCATCGCCCGCCCACAAGTATTGGGGCAGTGTTTTTCTTGCTCAGTTTTTGGCTTTGCTTAAATCAGCGCCGCAGAACAGTTCCGGGACATAGACAATGCTCTGCGATAACTTTGTGTCGTTTTCGACATCTTTGTTCGAGCCCCGTGCTTGTGTGAGGGGGACTATCGAACATGGGCCGAGGCGAATCAAGGCCATTAATAGATTTTTTACGATGGTTAACTTCTCTAAGTTATTGGACCGTATACGGAAAATAGCATTCGTCACAACATCTTTGCGAAACAGTCACTTAGCCAAAAATGGCCATGTTAACCAATGCGAACGTTGACAGAACAATGACAAAAGCAAGCGGTTGTCCTTATACGGACAAAGAAAAAAGGGCCTGAAATCGGCTTTCGGGCCCTTGATTTTCGATTTCATCAAAACTTCAAGAACTTACTTCTTGCCGACCGCCGCAACGCGCTTGGCAAGGCGGGAAACCTTCCGGCTGCCGGTGTTCTTGTGCAGGACGCCCTTCGAAACGCCGCGCATGATCTCAGGCTCGGCCGCCTTCAGTGCCGCCTTCGCCTTGTCCGCGTCGCCGCTCTTGATCGCTTCTTCGACCTTACGGACGAAGCCGCGAACGCGGGACTTACGGGCAGTGTTGATGGCCGTGCGCTTGGCAGTGGTGCGAACGCGCTTCTTGGCCGAGGCGATATTGGGCATTGGTCGTCCTGATTCAAATCCGTTGGAAGGCGGGGTGTTTAGCCGCTGGCGGGGTCCGGTGCAACCGGCATTTCCCGCAAGGCCCAGAGGGGGGAGAAAAAGCCCCAGCCGAGCGACAGGGTAATGCCCGCCGCCGAGACGAACAGCATCTCCCGGGTTCCGAAGATTTCGGCCAGAAACCCGCCCAGGAGCGCGCCGACGATGACCGGCGCGCCCCCGCCCACCTGGAAGGCCGCCGCCACCCGGCCCATGACGGGCAGTGGAACCACGGTCTGGCGAAGGCTGGTCGCCGTCACAATCGCCGCCACAGCGAACGAGTCGCCCAGAAGTTGCGCCGCGATCAGGTAGGCCATCGCCAGCTCCGGCGTGCCGTGCGCCAGCGGCACGAAGAAGGCGGAGAGGGCGCTGACCAGATAACAAAGCAGGATCGCCGGCCCGACCCCGACCCAGCGCATGATCGGCGCCGCCATTGCCGCCCCGGCGAGGGAGCCGATCCCGCCCATCGCCACGGTGATGCCAATCAGCGTCGGCGTCAGGTGCAGCACCTTGATCGCATAGAACATGTAGAGCGCGGAGAAGAAGCCGCCGAACAACGGCGAGGAGATCGCCATCAGGAACAGCGGCCTCACCAGCGGCAGCGAGAAGATTGCCCCGAAGCCGACGGCCAGATTGCGATGCCAGGGCCGCCGCTCTTTCTCTTCCGGCTCCGGCTCATGCGCCGTGATGGTGGAAAGGAAGAGTGCCGACACAAGATAGGTGAAGGCATTCACCGCAATCGCGATCGGCGCCGTCAGCCACTGCACCAAGAGGCCGGCGAGGGCAGGGCCGCCGATTTCCGCAATCGACTCCGTGACGCCCAGCTTGGAATTGCCCTCGACCAGATCGGCGCGGCCAATCAGGCGCGGCAGATAGGCGTGATCCGCGATGTCGAACAGCACACTCGCGGCACCGGCTGCGGCCGCAACGGCATAGAGCTGCACCATGGTCAGCGCATGCAGCAGCGCCGCCGCGGGGACGGTCAGCAGGATGAGCGCGCGCAGAACGTCGGACAGCACGAGGATCGGCCGCTTGCGCGACCGGTCGATATAGCCACCGGAGAACAGGCCGACGATCAATCCCGGCCCGAGGGCCAGCGCGCCAAGCAGCCCAAGTTCGGCCGGCGACGCATCGATGATGAGAATGGCGGCATAAGGCAGGCCTTCGCGCGTGATGCGCGCGCCGAATGAGGAAACAGACTGCGCCGCCCACAGGCGTAGGAAATCGCGATGGCGCCAAAGCGAGCCAGATTGTTGGCTGGAAGCCACGGGGTAATCCCTTCGATATTCAATGAACCATGAGTCGCCGCCCGGCGCGTGGTCGCTATCCGGGAGCACAGGCATGACGGCAATGCCGCTATGGTGCGATTACGCCTTCATAGTGAGCTGACACTGCCGCGCACCGTGGGCGATTACAAGAAGAGACAGACAGTGCGCGCGCAGATTGGCGGCTGCTGTTGCCGCCGCTCCACGCTACCGAACTCAGTTGTTGGTGAAGCCCGGCTTCCGCTTTTCGCTGAATGCGGCCATGCCTTCCTTCTGGTCGGCGGTCGCGAACATGGAGTGGAAGACGCGGCGTTCGAACCGGACGCCTTCGCTCAGCGTGGTTTCGTAGGCGCGGTTCACCGTCTCCTTCGTCATCATCACGATGGGGACGGAGCGTTCGGCGATGGTCTGTGCGGCCTTCATTGCTTCGGTCAGCAGATCCGCCGCGGGCACGACGCGTGAAACGAGGCCGGTGCGCTCGGCTTCCGCTGCATCCATGTTGCGGCCGGTCAGGCACATCTCCATCGCCTTCGACTTGCCGACGAAGCGCGTCAGACGCTGCGTACCCCCGATGCCTGGCATGACACCGAGATTGATCTCCGGCTGGCCGAACTTCGCCGTGTCGGCCGCGATGATGAAGTCGCACAGCATCGCAAGCTCACACCCGCCGCCGAGCGCCCAGCCGGCCACCGCCGCGATGATCGGCTTCCTGATCGCCACGATGCGGTCGTTGGCGTCGGCGAAGAAGTTGGACTTGTACATGTCCATGTAGGACTGCGGCGCCATCTCTTTGATATCGGCACCGGCCGCGAAGGCGCGGTCGGAACCGGTTAGTACCGTGCAATGCACCGCATCGTCGCGATCCCACGCCTCAAGCTGCGAACACAGCTCGCCCAGAAGCTCGTTGTTCAGGGCGTTGAGCGCCTTCGGCCGGTTGAGCGTGATAACGCCCACGGCGCCTTCGGTGGTGGCGATGATGTTGTTGTACTCGGTCATGGCGATCTCCTTCTCCCTCTCCCCCACAATTGGTGGAGAGGGCCGGGGTGAGGGGGCGTCACCCGGCAAGTCTCTGATGTCCTCGTATCGCAAATTTATCAGCGCGAAAACTCGCAGTGAAAGCGCGCGCGACCGCCCCCTCACCCCCGGCCCCTCTCCCCCTAACGGGGGCGAGGGGAGCGCTAGTCGTCGAACCGCTTCGAGCGCTGTTTCTTCACCTCGGACCGGCCCTTCTTCTTTTCGATCCGCTTCTCGATGGATGAGCGCGTCGGGCGCGTCTTCTTGCGCTTCTTCGGCACCACGGTTGCAGCGCGGATCAATTCGACGAGCCGCGCTCGCGCATCTTCGCGATTGCGCTGCTGGTCGCGAAACTGCCGCGCGGTGATGATGATCGCGCCATCTTTTGTCAGCCGCGATCCCGCCAGCGCTTCCAGCCGCGCATGCACATCGAATGGCAGGCCGGCGTTCTTCGCATCGAAGCGCAGCTGCACCGCACTCGCGACTTTGTTGACGTTCTGCCCGCCGGGACCGCTCGACTGGATGAAGCTTTCATCGAGCGTGCTCTCGTCGATCGACAGGCTTGGGGTGATTTGAATCGCTGCCATTTGGCGGGCTTTTCCCATGCCTCTTGACATGCAACCAAATGGTTGCATATTAGGCTGCATGAGCATGGACGCGGTCTTCAAAGCGCTTGCCGATGGTTCACGGCGCGAATTGCTGGACCGGCTGCATGCCCGCAACGGACAGACGCTGAACGAGCTGTGCGAGCAAATGGAGATGACGCGGCAGGCGGTGACCAAGCACCTCGATATTCTCGAGGCGGCGAACCTCATCGCGACCGTAAAGAAGGGGCGGGAGAAGGAGCACTACCTCAATCCCGTTCCGATCAACGACATCGCCGATAGGTGGATCGGCAAATACGAGCGCGGGCGTCTGAAGGCGCTCGCCGACCTCAAGAAAAGCCTCGAAAGGGAAGACTGATGAGCAGCAAATTCGTCTACGTGACCTACATCCGCACCACGCCGCAAAAGCTGTGGGATGCGCTGACCCAGCCGGAATTCCAGAAGCAGTACTGGTTCGGCATGCCGCAGGAATCCGAATGGAAGGAGGGCTCGTCCTGGGCGATGAAGTTCGAGGACGGCCGCGTTGCCGACGCCGGCGAAGTGCTGGAGGTCGATCCGCTGCGCCGCCTCGTCCTCAAATGGCGCAACGAATTCCGTCCCGAACTGACGGAGGAAGGCTTCTCGCGCTGCGAATACACGCTGGAGCAGGACGGCGACGTGATGAAGCTCACCATCACGCATTCGATCGAGAAGGATCAGGCGAAATTCATCGACGCCGTCTCCGGCGGCTGGCCGCGCATCATGGCAAGCCTCAAGAGCTTCCTCGAATCCGGCACGCCGCTGCCGCGCACGCACCAATAGCGAGGGCGCGATGAGCGGCACGAGATTCGTCTATGTCACAATCATCCGTTCGACGCGCGAGAAGATCTGGGACGCTCTGACCAAGCCGGAATTCACCCGCCAGTACTGGGCCGGCACGACGCAGAAGTCCGGTTGGAAGAAGGGCGATACATGGGGCGCGTACACGCCCGATGACCGCCTGTGGGACACGGGCGAGATTCTGGAGAGCGATTATCCGTCGAAGCTCGTCCTCACCTGGAAGAACCTCCACTTTCCCGAGATGACAGCAGAGGGCTTCACGACGCTGACCTATGTCCTCGAAGGAGACCCGCTCGGCATCAAGCTCACGCTGACGCACGAGATCGGCGTCGAAAACTCGAAGATCATCGGTGCTACATCACAGGGATGGCCGTCGGTGCTGGCGAGCCTGAAGACGCTGCTGGAAACCGGAACGCCACTCTCCAACTCGGACAAGTGGCCAGAAGGGCTATGATCAGCGCTGACAGCTCGGGCAATAGAATGTCGAGCGGCCCGCCTGGACGATGCGTTTGATCGTGCCTTTACAGGCTTTGCTGGGGCACGGCTCGCCCTCGCGGTCGTAGACGGCGAAGCTTTTCTGGAAGTAGCCGAGTTCGCCGCTTGTCTGGCGATGATCGCGCAGCGATGACCCGCCGGCTTTGATCGCCTCGCGCAGCACCGCCTTGATCGCGGGCAGCAGACGTTTCGCCTGCTCCGGCGACACCTTCATCGCCAGCCGCTTGGGCGAAATGCCGGATCGGAACAGCGCCTCACAGACATAGATATTGCCGAGGCCTGCGATCACCCGCTGGTCCAGCAGTGCGGATTTGATCGGTGTCTTCTTCCCGGCGAGTGCTTCGCGCAAATAGGCGACATCGAACGCATCCGACAACGGTTCGACACCCAGCCCCTTGAACAGCTTGTGCTGATCGAGTTCGTCGGTCTGCACCAGCAGCATCAGCCCAAACCGGCGATGATCGTTGAACACGATCTTCGCCGGCGCGTCGGTGTCGAACACGACGTGGTCGTGCTTCTCGTGACCGGCATCGGTCTCTTTCATGTCATGCACGTAGGCGCCGAGTTTTTTTTGCGCCCCGCTCGTCCCATACACCGTCATCCGTCCACTCATGCCGAGGTGGATGACCAGCGTCTCGCCGTCGTCGAGATCGCCCAGGATGTACTTCGCCCGCCGCCACAGCTTCTTCACCCGCCGCCCGGTCAGCCGCCCGGCGAAGTCGTTGGGGAACGGCACCCGAAGGTCGCCGCGCCGGGTCACCACATGCGTCAGGACGTGCCCCTCCATGACGGGCAAAAGGCCATTTTTGACGGTCTCGACTTCGGGGAGTTCGGGCACAGGACACACATTAAGAGTCGCAGGAACCCACCGTAGCCCATGGATTCCGCGCGGGGTATTGTCCCGGCCATGACTGCTGACACGACCGCCAGCTTTGGGTTTCGCGAGGTGCCGGAGGCCGAAAAGGAAGGCCTCGTGCGTGAGGTGTTTTCCTCGGTCGCCAAACGCTACGACCTGATGAACGACCTGATGTCGGGCGGTGTCCACCGCCTGTGGAAAGACGTCATGGTCGAGTGGCTGAATCCGCAGCCTGGCTGGCGCACTATCGACGTGGCCGGCGGTACCGGCGACATCGCCTTCCGCATCGCCGACATGGCACGAAGCCGGGGCGGCGACGCCAGCATTCTGGTTTGCGACATCAACGCCGACATGGTGGGCGAGGGCGTCCGCCGCGCGGAGGAGAAAGGTGAGAAGGCGATCACCTGGATCACCGGCGATGGCGAAAAGCTGCCGGTCCCGGACGCCAGTTTCGACGCCTATACGATCGCGTTCGGCATTCGCAATTTCACCCACATCGATCGCGCACTGGTCGAGGCGCGCCGTGTGCTGAAACCGGGCGGGCGTTTTCTGTGCCTCGAGTTCTCGCGTGTGGAGGCGCCGGGTCTCGATGCGCTCTATGATGCGTATTCGTTCAACCTCCTGCCGAAGATCGGCAAGGTCGTCGCGAACGATGAGGCGTCCTATCGCTATCTTGCCGAAAGCATCCGCAAATTCCCGCCGCAGGCGAAGTTCGCGAAGATGATCGAGAAGGCGGGGCTCAGCCGCGTGAAGGTCCGCAACCTCGCCGGCGGCATCGCAGCGCTGCATTCGGCCTGGCGGATATGATCCGCACGTTTTCCAATATCAGCCGTCTCTGGAAGATCGCCCGCACCCTCGCGCGGCACGATGCGCTCATACCGAAAGAATACGCGGCGCATATCCCATACTCGCTCCGCGTCACGCGGCGGGTGCTCGGCTTTGGCCGCGTCGATATCAAAGCGCCGCCGGGCGAGCGTCTCGCGCGTGCGCTCGAAAGCCTCGGCCCGGCACATATCAAGCTCGGCCAAATCCTTGCGACGCGCCCCGACGTGATCGGCGCCGAAGTCGCAACTGCGCTCGAACAGTTGCAGGACCGCTTGCCGCCGTTCCCGACCGAGCAGGCGAAGAAGGTCATCGAAGACCAGCTCGGCAAACCCCTTTCCGAACTGTTCTCGCGTTTCGGCGAGCCTGTCGCCGCGGCGTCCATTGCGCAGGTCCACGAAGCTGAGACATCGGGCGAGAACCCGGTCCGCGTCGCCGTCAAAGTGTTGCGCCCGGGCATCGAGAACGAATTCGCCCGCGATCTTTCTGCATTGGCTTTCGCCGCCCGCACCGCCGAGCGCTTCTCATCGGAAGCGCGCCGTCTGCGCCTCACGCCGGTGGTCGACATGCTCGCGCAATCGGTGGCGCTCGAACTCGATCTGCGCATGGAAGCCGCCGCAGGTTCTGAACTTGGCGAGCGTACGCGGGCCGATACCGATTTCCGCGTGCCGCATGTCGATTGGGAGCGCACCGCCGGCCGTGTGATGACGACCGAGTGGATCGATGGCATCAGCGTGCGCGATCGCGCGGCGCTGGAAGCCGCAGGCCGCGACCCGAAAGAAATCGCCAAGCTGGTGATCCGCAGCTTCCTCACGCAGGCGCTGCGCGACGGCTTCTTCCATGCCGATATGCATCCGGGAAATCTGTTCGTGGATGCCGAGGGTCGCTTGGTCGCGGTCGACTTCGGCATCATGGGCCGGCTCGACATGCCGATGCGCCGCTTCCTCGCCGAAACGCTTGGCGGCTTTCTTGCGCGCGACTATCACCGCGTGGCGGAGATCCACTACGAGGTGAACTTCGTCTCCGCGTCGCGCCATCCGGTCGAGACTTTCGCGCAGGCGCTGCGCGCGATCGGCGAGCCGATCTTCGGCAAGCCGATCCGCGAAGTCTCCATGGCGCGCCTGCTGCAACAGCTGTTCGACACTACCCGCCGCTTCGATATGCAGGCGCAGCCGCAGCTCGTGCTGCTGCAGAAGACGATGGTTGTCGTGGAAGGCGTTGCGCGCGGCCTCGATCCCGACTTCGACATCTGGGTAGCCTCTCGCCCGGTCGCCGAGAAATGGATGATCGAGAACATGGGGCCGGAGGCGCGCCTGCGCGATGTGGGCGAGGGCATGAATGCACTCGGCAAACTGGCGCAGAACCTGCCGCAGCTTATTCAAAATGCGGAAGTCATCTCCGGCATGCTAGCCAGCGGCGGCCTCCGCCTGCACCCCGACACAACGCGCGAGATCGCCCAAGCCCAACTCGACCGCACGCGCCACGTCCGCATCGCAATCTGGATCGCGGCCGGCGCCCTCGGTGTTCTGGCTGTTGCTGCTGCGGCGGTGATTTAACGGTTGATATCAGTATCTGATATCATATATCATGTAGCCATGAGAACGCTCGTTGATCTTACTGAAAAGCAGCTCGATGAATTGGCTGAACTCGCCAAGCGGGAAAACCGCTCGCGCGTCTCAATCATCCGCGATGCTGTGTCGGCTTATCTGAAGTCCCGGAAGCCGGAGTCTAACGGCGATGCTTTTGGGTTGTGGGGCGACCGCAAGATCGATGGATTGGAGTATCAGAAGAAGTTGCGCTCAGAGTGGTGAAGGCGCTCTTCGATACAAACATCCTTATCGACTATCTCAACAACGTGAAGCCGGCGAAGGCCGAACTCGCGCGATATTCGGATAAAGCGATCAGCATCGTAACCTGGATGGAGGTTATGGTCGGTTCCGATGCACACACAGAAGCTGGCACGCGTCGATTTTTGTCGGAGTTTGAGATCATTCCGCTGAATGACGTAGTGGCCGAACGCGCTGTGCTTTTGCGCAAGACGCATCGCCTGAAACTGCCAGATGCGGTCATCTGGGCATCGGCACAAACTCAGTCGATGCTTCTGATAACGCGCAATACAAAGGATTTTCCGATCAGCGATCCCGGTGTCAGAGCGCCGTATAAAATCTAAACGACGCGCACCCGGCCGGCGTCGCAGGTCTTTGCGCTGTCGCCGTTCATCAGGAAGACCTTCAAATCCACCGTCTGGTTCGCGAGGTTCGGCGCATCCGGCACCACGATCTGCAATTTGCCGTCGGTGCGTGTCTGATCGGTCGCGAGCACGCCCTGATAGCCGAGCTTCTTGGCGCCCGTCGCATCGACGCTGAGCACGACACGCAGATCGCC
>DATAHD010000368.1:0-7584 GCA_036263395.1 Rhizomicrobium sp.
CATCAAGGACGTCGACGCCAGCGGCTTGTGGCCGGGCAAGGTCGTGACGGAAGTCGAACCCGCGGGCGACTTCTGGCTCGCCGAACCGGAGCACCAGGATTACCTGGAGCGCATCCCCAACGGCTACACCTGCCACTTCGCGAGACCGAACTGGCGCCTCCCGAAGCGCCAGCAGGCGGCGGAGTAACACGTCGCGAGAATGCAAAACGCCACGCGCATCGAGCGCGTGGCGTTTTTCTTTTCACCCGAACCTACCGCGCGTTGTTGGCCGCGCGCGCCGCGTCGTTCGTCGGCTCGGCATTGAGCCCCGACTGCGTCATCACCACCTTGTACACCGCGCCATCGGCCAGCGGCATGTAACTCGCCGACCCGAACCTGCGCTGCTGCGTGAACGACTGATCCAGCAGCCACGCCGTCAGCGAGTTCGGCACCACGCCGTTCACCGTCGGCTTCGGGCCGTTGAGGTCGCAGGCCGTGATCATCTTCCCGTTGCCGCGTTCGGCGGTGAAATACTTGTTGTCGATCTGATCGAGCGTGTAGGTGGAATCGAGACCGAGGACATTTGCCCACGGCTTCCACTTCTGCACCCGCCCGCCGATGATCCACTCATCACCCTGCAAGGTGCATTGCGTGACGAGGTTCGAACCGTCGAGCCGCCGCACGGTGACGGCATAGGTGCCCTGCGACGCGTCGAGCGAACGTACGCCCACCTCGGCAACATCACCCTCGGCGGTCAGACGCGCGAAGGTCTGCGTGTTGAGCGCGAGCAGACTCGCCGCCAGACCGAATGCCAGCACCGGCAGGCCGAGCATCACGCGCCGGCTGCCACGCCCCGGCTCACCGGTGAACAGGTGGCTCATGCCGACAAACAGCAACAGCACGCCGAACAGCGCGACGATCAGCGGGACAACGAGCCAGTACCAGCCGAGAGCAGGAAGGAAAGGAGTCACGCACCGTCTCTATGGTTAGGTTTGGAAAGCTTACCCTAGAAAATGCGGCAAATGCGGGTTCCGATCCCGATTAGCGTGAATCGTGGCCGCCTTTCGGCAGCCACATTCGCCTAACCCTTTGACTTCGCACGCTTGCCGGGTTTTGCGGCAGTCACAACCTTCGGCTTGAACGCCTGGCGCAGCGCCTCCAACTGGTCCCGTGCGTGCTGTTTGGCGAGGCGCGACGACGGCACGCCATCGAAGCCGTGGATCGCGCCCGGATAGACATGCAGCTCTACCGGAACGCCGGCACGCATCAACCGCCGCGCATATTCGAGGTTCTCTTCGAGGAAGAGATCGAGCGCACCGGTCGAGATGTAGGTCGGCGGCAATCCGCTCACGTCCTTCGCCCGCGCCGCTGCGACATAGGGCGATTCCTTCGCGCGTCCCGGCGGATGGCCGAGCATCGCGCTCCACCCGAAATGGTTCGCGTTCTTGTTCCAGATGAACTCGCCCGCCACCGGATGCTTCGCCACCGCCGAGCGGTCGTCGATCATCGGATAGATGAGCTGCTGATGACACAGTTTGATCTTGCCGCGATCGCGCGTGAGGAGCCCAAGCCCTGCCGCCAGACCGCCGCCCGCACTCTCGCCGCCGATGGCGATGCGATCCTTGTCGACGCCCAACGCATCGGCATTCGCATGCAGCCACTTGAGCGCCGCATAGCAATCCTCCACCGGCCCCGGAAACGCCGTCTCCGGCGACAGGCGGTAATCGACCGACACCACCGTGCAGTTCAGCTCACCGGCATAGAGCTGGTTGCGCGGCATCGCGATCTCCGGCTCACCGACGACATAGCCACCGCCATGAATATGCAGGTACCCGCTCATCAAGCCTTGCGGCTTCTTCGGCTGATAGATCAGCACCCGCACCTTCGGCGCGCCCTTGGGCCCCGGCAGATGCTTCTCCGTCACCACCACATCGCTCCGCGCCGGCACCTGCGCCGCCATCAACCGTCGCATTTCAACAAATTCTTTGCGAACGGTGGGCAGCGTCTTTTTGGTGAGCACCAACGCCCGCCTCGCCTCGATCATGGGCAGCAATTCGGGATCGACGAGATGAAGCGTGGACATGCGTTTCCTCGATTTGTGTTCTGTGGCGATAGAAGAACACGCTCACCACAAAACACAATGGGGAGAAAACTACGCCGCTTCCGCCAGCTTGCTCAGCTGCCCCAGCAACGCCTTCACGCCGTTGAGGCGTGTGCCCGGGGTTGGCCAGTCGCGGGTGATGACCACCTTTTGATCCGGGCGTACTTTCATCGTGCCGGCGTGTTGCGAGATCAGCTTCACCAAGGCGATGGGGTTGGGGAATTGGTTGTTGCGGAAGGTCAGGATCGCGCCCTTCGGCCCGGCCTCGACCTTTTCCACCAGCGCGATGCGGCACATCTGTTTGATGCCGACGACTTCCAGCAGGTGTTTCACCTCGTCCGGCATCGGCCCGAAACGGTCGATCAGCTCGGCGGCAAAGCGGTCGATGTCGCCGCGCGAGTCGATGGTCGAAAGCCGCCGGTACAGCGCCATGCGCAGGTTGAGATCGGAAACATAGCTTTCCGGAATCAGCACCGCCGCGCCGATGTTGATCGCGGGCGACCACTGATCGCTGAGCTCGGTCTCAGTGTCGCCGCTGCGCATCTGCGAAACGGCTTCCTCCAGCATCTCCTGATAGAGCTCGATGCCAACCTCGCGCACATGCCCCGACTGCTCCTCGCCGAGCAGATTGCCCGCGCCGCGGATGTCGAGATCGTGGCTCGCGACGGAGAACCCGGCGCCCAGCTGATCCAGCGACTGCAGCACTTCCAGCCGCCGCGTCGCGGTGTCGGTCAGCTTCCGGTCGGCCGGCGTCGTCAGATAGGCATACGCCCGCTGCTTGCCGCGCCCGATACGGCCACGCAGCTGATAGAGCTGCGACAGGCCGAACATGTCGGAGCGGTGCACCACCATCGTGTTGGCGCTCGGAATATCGAGGCCACTTTCCACGATGTTGGTCGAGATCAGCACGTCTACCTTGCGGTCGTAGAACGCAGTCATCACGTCCTCCAGCACGCTCGGCGCCATCTGGCCGTGACCGACGGCGGCCTTCACCTCCGGCACGGTGGCCTTGAGGAATTCTTCCGCCTCGCGCAGATCGGCAATGCGCGGCGCGACATAGAAGCTCTGCCCACCGCGATAGTGCTCGCGCAGCAGCGCCTCGCGCACCACCAGCGGATCGAATGGCGTCACGAAGGTGCGCACCGCAAGACGGTCGATCGGCGGCGTGGTGATGAGCGACAGATCGCGCACGCCGGACAGCGCAAGCTGCAAGGTGCGCGGGATCGGCGTCGCGGTCAGCGTCAGCACATGGACATCGGCCTTCAGCGATTTCAGCTGCTCTTTATGCGTGACGCCGAAATGCTGCTCCTCGTCGACGATGACGAGGCCGAGGTTCTTGAACTTGATCGTCTTGGAGAGAAGCGCATGCGTGCCGACCACGACATCGACCTGCCCCTCGGCCAAATGCGCCTTGGTCTCCTTCGCTTCCTTCGGATCGACGAAGCGCGACAGCTGGCGAACCCGCAGCGGGAAGCCTTTGAAGCGCTCGGCGAAATTGCGGTAGTGCTGGCGCGCCAACAACGTGGTGGGCACCACGACGGCCACCTGCTGCCCGCTCATCGCCATCACGAACGCGGCGCGCAACGCCACCTCGGTCTTGCCGAAGCCGACATCGCCGCAGACGAGCCGGTCCATCGGCCGCCCCTTCGCCATGTCGTCGAGGACTTCGGCGATGGCTTTCTCCTGATCGTCCGTCTCCTGATAGGGAAAGCGGGCGACGAATTCGTCGTAGACGCCTTCCGGCGCCTCCGTCGGCGGCAACGTCTTGAGTTCGCGTGCAGCGGCGATCTTGATCAGCTCGGCCGCGATCTCGCGCACCCGCTGCTTCATCTTCGCCTTGCGCTGCTGCCAGCCGGCGCCGCCCAACCGGTCCAGCACAGCGGCCCCTTCGTCGGAGCCGTAGCGCGTCAGGAGTTCGATGTTCTCGACGGGGAGGAACAGCTTGCCGCCGTCATACTGCAGCTCGAGGCAATCATGCGGTGCGCCAAGCACGTCGAGCGTTTTCAACCCGACAAACCGGCCAACACCATGTTCGATATGCGTGACGAGATCGCCCGGCGCGAGGCCGGAGGCTTCGGTCAGGAAGTTCTGCGCCCGGCGCGAACGGCCCGAACTCCGCACCATGCGGTCGCCAAGGATGTCCTGTTCCGCGACGATGGCGAAGTCCGGCGCTTCGAAGCCTTTCTCGACACCCAGAATACCGACACCGACCGCCGATGCATCGAGCTTCAGCGTGTCCGGCCAGCCGCTGACATCGCGGATCGCGCCAAGGCCGTGATCGGCCAGCACGCCGCCAAGGCGCTCCGCCGAGCCCGCGCTCCACGCCGCGACGAGCACGCGCTTGCCGCTTTTTTGCAGAGCCTTGATATGCGCATCGGCGGCTTCGAACACATTGGTGCTCTGCAACGCGCGTTCCGGCGCGAAGTCGCGCCCGACTTTGCCGCCGGCATCGACGGAGTTTCGCGACTCCGGCGCCTGGAACGGCGACAGATCGCGCACCGTCTGGAAGGTGAGCGCCGACGCCCAGTCCCTCTCGGTCAGATACAGCGTGTCCGGCGGCAGCGGCTTGTATGGCGGCGCCTTGATCGCGTTTTTCGTATCGGGATCGCTGCGCAGAAACTGCCGCCGCGTCTCGTAGTAGTCGGCGACCTGCTCGGCCCGCGCCGTGCGCGCCTCTTCCGTCTGATGCCCCAGCAGGATCAGCGCGTTCTCGGTGTAGTCGAACAGCGTATCGAGATGATCGTGGAACAGCGGCAGCCAGTGCTCCATGCCCGGCGCCTTGCGGCCCGCACTGACACTCTCATACAGCGGATCGTCGCCCGCCGGTCCGAACGTCGCGACATAACCGGAGCGGAAACGGCTGATCGATTCCGGATCGAGCGGTGCTTCGCTGGCCGGCAGCAACTCGACCTGCGCAACACTGTCGGCCGACAGCTGCGTCTCCGCATCGAAGCGGCGGATGTTCTCCAGACTCTCACCGAAGAAATCGAGCCGTAGCGGCGTCTCCGTCCCCGGCGGCCACAGATCGATGATGCCGCCGCGCAGCGCATAGTCGCCCGGCTCGCGCACCGTGCTCGCGCGCGCATAGCCGTTGCGCACCAGAAATGCGGTCAGCATCTCGATGTCGACATCACTGCCTGCCTTCGCGGTGAAGCTGGACGTTGCAATCGCATCGCGCGGCGGCACCCGCTGGAGCAGCGCAGCAAGCGTCGTCACCACCACCGCGGGACCGGAAGTCTTCGTGCGCTGCACCAGCCGCGCCAGGGTCGCGAGCCGCACGCTTTCGATATCCGGCTTCGGCGACACGCGATCGTACGGCAGACAGTCCCACGCCGGGAAGGAAAGGCACGGCACATCGGGCGCGAAGAACGCGATGGCATCGCACACCGCCACGGCCTGCACATCGTCGGCGACGACGAACAGCACAAGGCCGTTCCGGCGCTTGGCACTCTCCGCCGCCAGATAGGCATCGTAACCGCCCGGCGCACCGGTGACGGTAAAGCGGCCCTCGTGGCGGGCGATGTAGTTCAGACGTTCCATGTCGGGTTCTTGCGCATGCACAGCGCCTTGAGTTGCGCGAAGACCGGTGTGTCGAATTCGGCCGGCGGCGCCTCGTGCCCGCGCAGCCAAGTGTAGACCTCCTGATCCGGCGCCTCGAGCAGCGCCTCGAACAGGTCCATCCCGCGCTCATCCAGCGAATCCAGATGTTCCGCGGCGAACGCGCCGAAAATCAGGTCGACTTCCTTGAAGCCCCGGCGGGCCGCGCGAAAGCGCAAACGAGCCCGTCGCCTTTCGGCGGGGCTTTTTTCCACATCATCAGACATTGCCGGGCGGTATAGCGCGCCAGTTGGGCGGTTTCCAGCCTCGCGTTCCGGCTAAACTGGAGGGGTCATGCGCCCCGCGATTCTGTTCCCCCTATTCGCCGAAACCCACACGCTTTCCGGCGTGGGGGCGCGCACGGCCAAGCTGATCGAGAAGGTCGCCGGCACCCGGTTGCTCGACCTCATCTTCGATCTGCCCGCCAGCGTGCTCGACCGCTCCTACCGGCCGAAGCTGATCGAGGCGGAACAGGGGCGCATCGCGACGGTGGTTGTGAATGTGCTGCGCCATGTGCCGTCGCACGACCGGCGGCGGCCCTATCGCGTGCAATGCTCTGACGACACGGCGCTGATCGATCTCGTGTTCTTCCACGCACAGGGCGACTACCTCACGCGCCTTCTGCCCATCGGCAGCAAGCGCGTGATCAGCGGCAAGATCGAGCGTTACAACGATCAGGCGCAGATGGCGCATCCGGACTACATCCTCGGCCCGGACGAACTCGCCGAACTGCCGCTGTTCGAACCGGTCTACGGCCTGACTGAAGGCCTGCAACCGAAAGCGCTGTCGAAGGCAGTGCACGGCGCGCTGGAAAAAGTGCCGCCGATGCCGGAGTGGCAGGATCCTGCCTACTTCAAGCAACAGAAGTGGGATGCCTTCGACGTCGCGCTCAAGAAAGCGCACGAACCGAAAGGCGCCGCCGATCTCGATCCTGAGACACCGGCCCGCATGCGCCTCGCCTACGACGAACTCCTCGCCAACCAGCTTGCGCTCTTGATGATCCGCAGCCGGATGCGCGCACCGAAGGGCCGCGAGATCAAAGGCGACGGCTCGCTGAAAGCCCGCGTCATCGCCGCCCTGCCCTTCGCGCTCACCGAAGCGCAGCAGGCCGCGATTGCAGAGATCGAAGCCGACATGGCCTCGCCCACCCGCATGCTGCGCCTGCTGCAAGGCGATGTCGGCGCCGGCAAAACGCTCGTCGCGATGATGGCGCTGCTCAACGCGGTCGAAACCGGCGCACAGGGCGCGCTGATGGCGCCGACGGAAATCCTCGCGCGCCAGCACATGACCGCCCTCGAACCGCTCGCGCGCGAAGCTGGCCTGCGCATGGCGATCCTCACCGGCCGCGAGCGCGGCGCAAGCCGCGGCGAAACACTGCGTGCGCTGGCGGAGGGTGACATCGACATCCTCGTCGGTACCCATGCCGTGTTCTCCGAAGACGTCGTCTTCGCCGACCTCGCTCTCGCCGTCGTCGATGAACAGCATCGCTTCGGCGTGCACCAGCGCATGAGCCTGCAGGCCAAAGGCGGCCGTCCCGTCGATGTCCTGGTGATGACCGCGACCCCCATCCCGCGCACGCTCGCGCTCACCGCCTATGGCGACATGGACGTCTCGCGCCTGATCGGCCGCCCACCAGGCCGCAAGCCGGTGGAGACGCGTCTCATCAACGGCAACCGCCTCGATGAAGTCGTCGATCACCTCAGCCGCGCCATCGCAAAAGGCGCCCGCGCCTATTGGGTGTGTCCGCTCGTTGAGGAGTCAGAAAAGAGCGACCTCGCCGCCGCCGAGGAACGCGCCGAGATGCTGGAGAAGGCGCTCGACCTGAAAGTCGGCATCGTGCACGGCCGCATGAAGGGCGCCGAGCGCGACGCCGAGATGGCGAAGTTCAAGGCCGGTGAAGTACCGAT
>DATAHD010000369.1:0-12978 GCA_036263395.1 Rhizomicrobium sp.
TGAGAGCCGCCGTCCGTGACAGCCCCGTGTGCTGCTTTGACCGATGAAATGGAAACGCCCCATCGGTTGGCGGCGGCCTGCTTGAGCATTTCACGCACAGTTGCGCCGGCAACGCGCATGGCCTGATAGAAGCCGCGCATGCTCGTGCTTCCGCCTGTGAACTGCGCATGCGTCATCGGGTTTGCGAATTTCGGATCGGCCTTGGCGGTGTGCGCGCGGACCTTCGTCCAATCCACCATCAGTTCGGACGCGGCAACTTGCGCCAGGCCCGACATGATACCCTGACCCATCTCCTGGGCGCCGATCTGGATGATGATGCTCTCATCGACGTCAATCGCGATCCAGGCCGTGATCGCCGTTGCCGTTGTGCCGGCGGACGCCGGTGACGGTGTGAGAGGAAGGGCAAAGCCGAATACCAGCGCGGACGCGGATGCGCCAATGCCGCCCATAGCCTGACGGCGGTTGAGCGAAACATTCGATTTGCGAATCTTGGTTGCAGCAATCTTGGTCATGGCGCGCCTCTCAGCCCTTGGCGGCTTGATGCACGGCCGCGCGAACCCGTTGATACGTGCCGCAGGCGCAGACATTGCTCATGGCGTCGTTGATGTCTTGATCGGTCGGGTTCGGATTGCGCTTCAACAGGGCTGCCGCGGCCATCATCATCCCCGACTGGCAGTAGCCGCATTGCGGTACCTGCTGCGATAGCCACGCTTTTTGAACAGGATGGCTGAGATTGGCGGAAAGCCCCTCGATGGTCGTCACGTTGCGGCCGGCGGCCTCCGTCGCATCGACATCGCAAGAGCGCACGGCATTGCCATCAAGCAAGACCGTGCACGCGCCGCACACTTCGATCCCGCACCCGTATTTGGTGCCGGTCAGACCAAGGTGATCGCGCAACACCCAGAGAAGCGGGGTGTCGCCCGATACATTGACGGTGTAGCTCTTGCCGTTGACGGTCA
The DNA here is from genome assembly GCA_036263395.1 of Rhizomicrobium sp. Lineage (GTDB taxonomy): Bacteria > Pseudomonadota > Alphaproteobacteria > Micropepsales > Micropepsaceae > Rhizomicrobium. The sequence continues at coordinate 960 of DATAHD010000369.1, forward strand.
GGTTCATGATCGCGGTCCATCCCTTGAACTGAGGCTGTCCGGCGCAGCGATGCGGAATGCAAGCGGCTGTACGCCCTTCCAACGGACGATAGACGTTTGACCTGCGTGTATTCTTCCATCGCGGTCGACAAATAATTCGCTTGGCCGCGCGACGCTTGCGCCGATAAGTTGCCGCCCAATCCGTCGAGGGGACGACAGCATTGCGACTGCCTATCATTACGCGCATAGCGGCTCTATGCATTGCCGTCAGCTGCACTTCGGCAATCGCGGATGACTTTCGTTTTCAAGTAGGAAGTGGCTTTTCCTTTAGTTCTGGTAAATACGGCGCCAAGCAATCCACATCTGTGCAAACGACGTCATTCACCGGGCGTGTGACCTGGAAAAAGTGGAAGCTGCGCTTCTATGTGCCGATACTGGATATTCGCGGGCCGTCCAGCGGCACAGTGATTGGCGGTTCCGGCGGTGGCAAAGGAGCGAACGTCAAAACGGGCATCGGCGACTCCTCAGCCGTCCTGACCTACACATTCGATGACGCGGCGATGAAACCCTTCTATGCCGTTCTCGGCGCTCGCGTTCGTCTCCCAACAGGTAGCGTCAAACGAGGGTTGGGTGTCGGTGTCACAGACTTTGGCGTTCAAGGCGAAGCCGGCGCAACCTTCGATGACTCTGGTGTTTATCTGGATGTTGCGCGTCGCTTCCGTGGCCGGGGGCACGGGCCTGATCCACGTCTTGATGGGTGGATTTCATCGGTCGGGCTCTGGAAAAACGCGACGCCCAAATGGCAGTTTGGCGCCTATCTCAGCTGGTCGCAGCGGATCACGAAAAAGCTTGCCGATGAGGAAGAGATGGGCTTGTACGCGCGCTACAAGATCACCGCGTCTCTTGCGGCGCAGGCCTTTGCAGCAACCGGCATGACACGATCGAGTCCGAACGCCGATCTCGGCATTACGTTGACTTACAACCTTTGACGGTCACTTCGACCAGGCGGTGCTGATCGCCTTGTTCTCAGCTGCTCTATCGAGGGCTTGCGCCACGCCGATTCCGTCGATCAGCGCCGAGATGGCGGGCGGGGTATCGCCAGCCGCAGCTTGAATTCCGTTGTTCTGCGGGGCGACGGCGGCGGTACCGACGATCCGCCACGCGCCGTTGTCGAAACAGGCAACGCCGGCAGTCGCGTTCTCACCCGATTGAATGGAGAACTGCCTGCAGTAACTTCCCGCCCGATCGCGAAAGCTCAGTGCAACCGTGAAAGCGCCGCTCCTCGTTTGCGTCGCGACTCCGGACTGGGTCAAAGAAAGCGCCTGCGAAAGCTGGGCAGCGGCAAATACTTTGCCATTGTTCAGAGCGATTACCGAGGGCGTATTGCTCCACGTTCCGGCAGCCCAGCCAGCAACAACAGCCAATAACAAAGACGCCGCCATCGCCCAAACCCGTCGTTGAGCATTGCGGCGAGGCAGCGCAATAACCTTTGCCACAGGGGCAATCCCGGGCATGACGAAAGGCTTAGCGGCCAATCGGGCATCGATAGCTGCCCGCAAGAATTCGTCGTTGTCGCGCATCTGTGCGAGCTGCTCGGCCAGGGCCTCACTGAAGGCAAGCTCCGCCTCGATTGCGGCGACAAGATCGGGTGAAGCGGCGCCGTCGAGAAACGTGGACAGTTCTTCATTGGAGAAACGCGTCATTGCAGCGTTTCCTTTGGCTTGCGCGCAAGCGTGCGCGCGTCGAGAAATGCCTGGCGCGAGCGCGCCACGCGGCTCATGACCGTTCCGATGGGAATATCGAGTTGGCTGGCCGCCTCTTTGTAAGAGAGGCCATTCAGGATCACCAGCACGGCAGCCGACCTGAGCTCCGGCGACAGAGCGTCGAACGCCTGTTGCACAACCTGCAACTCGGATCGCGCCTCAACGAGCGCGGTTCCGTCTTCGCCTGGCACGTCGTGGATCGTATCGATGTCCTCCGGATAGCCGCGGACTTTTCGTTTCCGGTGCTCATCGATCCAGATATTTCTTATCGTCGTGTACATCCAGCCTTCGAGCCGTTCGACTGTCTCTTCCGGCATCCCCCTGTCCAATGCTCGCAACACTGCCGATTGTAGCAGGTCGTCCGCATCCTGAAGATTGCGCGCCAGACCGAGGGCAAAGCGCCTCAGTTTGGGCAACATCTCCACGATACGTGCCCGAAGGTCTGAGCCCCTCTCACCCATCGTGCACAGCTGAAAGACGTTTCATCGTTCGAATTATTCCGCAAATTCCCTGTTCCGGGCGGATGTTCCTTAGCCTATACATCCCGCATTGAGAATACGGGTTAAGAGATCGGCGATGCGCGCTGTGACTGCGTTGTCCTTGATAGCCTCTGTTTTGATCTGCTGCCCCGCCTCCGCAACGCAGATACCGGTGCAACGTCCGACCCATGTTGCACCGGAACACCCTTTTGTTCGGCTGGCTGAGCATGAGCACGATGGCGGGGGCGAGCATGAGAACGAACCGCCAGAAGTCGAAACACCGGACCAACAAGAAACTGAAAAACCGGAGACACCCGAGACCGAGCAGCATGACTCGTCGGACCAGTCCGACTCGTCAGAGCATGAAACGCCGGAGACGCCGGAAACCGGACAACACGACTCGTCAGATCAATCTGACGCTTCGGACCACGAAGTGCCGGAAACACCAGACCCCGTGAACACGAGTACAACGACAGAGCCAACCACAACTGGCGAAACGACGACCGAGGCATCAACCGCGGCGATTGAGATTGAAGAAGATTCCATTGGCGGCGAGCACACCGCGGATGATGTTCTTGCACTCGCGGGCCCGGATGAGGTTGCCGCTATTCGGCAAGCCGGGCTGACCGTCGATATTGAGACTCCGCTCTCCGCGGGCAGATCGCTGATCGTCATCCGCACAAGCCAAGATGGTGCGGCGACCGAAACGCTGGCTGCGGTCAGAAAGATCGTTCCGTCGGTGACGGCAGACTTCGATTCCGTCTATCGCCTGTCCGGTACGCAGCACATGGTTGTACCGATGCCGCAAAATATCGCTGCGGTGGATCCAACGTCATCTGTCGTTGGCATGGTGGACACAGCCATCGCGTCGAACCCGGTCGCGACAAAATCTCTAGTGAGTATGGAGCGCAGCTTTGTGAACGGTTTGCCGCCTGCCGACCGGTCTCATGGAACGGCGATCGCCCTCATCTCGGGCCAGCACGGCGTTCGCGTCGTATCGACGAACGTATTCTTCGGCGACAAGCAAAAGCGCCTCGCGACCACCACCGCCATTGTCGTGCGTGCGATCGACTGGCTGGTTACCAAAGGCGTCCGCGTTATAAACCTGAGCTTTGCAGGGCCGCCGAACCTGCTGCTGCAGGATGAAATCCGGCGCGCGCAGGCAACCGGCTGTATCTTCGTTGCAGCTGCTGGAAATGCAGGCCCTGCCGCGCCGCCAGCCTATCCAGCCGCTGACGCGGGCGTAATCGCCGTGACCGCCGTCGATCAGCACGACCGGCCCTATCTCTATGCAAACCAGGGAGCGTACATCGCGTTTGCAGCGCTCGGCGTCGATGTCGTAGTGAGCGGTGATGCGCCGACGCACAAGCTATCGGGAACATCGTTTGCAGCGCCCATCATCGCTGCTGAGTTGAGCAAGCAAATGTCAGAGACAGGTGACAGTGCGCGTGCAGTCCGCGCGCTTCAGCAACGCGCCATCGACCTTGGTGCCCCTGGCAAAGACCCGGTATTCGGATGGGGCATCATCCGGTAACAGCGGCGAAAAAGACTGCTGCCAGGTGGCTCTCTCTTTTTCAATAGTCCGCGCCTTTATTGGTGCATCGTCAGCGTAAAAGCCGATAAACACGTGTGCCTGTTTGCGTAGAAGAGATCGAAGGGGACGGCCTGGTTCAGGGACATTCCGAGCGAAGCCAACTCGACAGAACTGAACGATATGCTGCCGGTTGTGGCACCGTGAACACCACCCAGGTCTATGACCAGCTTGTTGTTGACGAACAGCCACACATCATCAGCTGCTGTTATGGAAATGCTTTGCGCGTTGTTGGTGATGGTGCCTGTCCAGTGCGCCTGCATCGTGAAGGAGAAATTGTGCAGACCGCCTGTGCAGCTGGCGTGGCTCTGAGATCCGTCGGTGTTAAAACCCTTTCCATCCAGGGGAAAGAAATTCAAATTTGAATATTGGAAGGTGCCGTTACCCATGTCCTGAAGGGTTAAAGCACCTTTGACATGCGTATTTACGGCGCGCTGTGCTTTGAACCAGGCGTGGAAGCTTTTATAGCTGGCGATGCTTGCGCAATGGGCATTGCTGCCTGTCGATGATGCGAACACTGGCTTCCGGTTGACAAGCGTGGATTGCACCAACCCAGTCGCCAGTCCACAGCTCTGATTTTGGAAATCGGGTTGGCCAACGCCAAGATGGCCGCCGTATGTTCCGGCAGGGGTACCATTTTCGAGGAAGTCATAATAGTCGACCTTTAGAACCGTGTCGGCTGCGTCGGACTCGCTTGCACAAAGCGAGACAGATATTGCGACGACAATGACAGCTAATGGTTTCATCGAAAATAAATCCCCAAAGCCGTCTTCCGAAGCGGTACCGCGAAGCAGCTCGCAATTTGCATGGGAGCGCTGCGGTGCAAAGCGCACATTTTTGATCGCTCCCCCTGGTGCGACAAAACCTCTCGACGTGTTCGAGGGCCGCAAAGTCTGCTAGCAGCGCTTTTGATAGTGAATGGCCGAGAGCGGCTTTGCTCGTAGTGTCGCGTGACGTGATCCAGAATGAACTTGGGAGATCGCCATTCGCGGTGCTGCAGCCCTGTGCGATGACAGGAACTGCACATCGAGCGCTTCGCGAAGCGCGGCCTTTTCCAAGTTTGCGAGTAATGGTGCCTGGGGGCGGAATTGAACCACCGACACGCGGATTTTCAATCCGCTGCTCTACCAACTGAGCTACCCAGGCTTACCGAAAGGACGGGTCTTTTAGGGGAGTGATTTTCCCCTGTCCAGCGCCGAAGAACAACCAAACGGATGGCTGCGCCACCGCGTCGCCAGCCACCTGAATTCCTGATTTGTTCCAAGTCGCTGCCCTCCCGATTCGAGCCCGCCTAAAACAGAAAGGTGCGGACAGCTTTCTGGCATGCGATGGTGCCGGCCGCAGCGCATTTGCAACAGGCGCTCCGCCACTACATGAAATCCGCGGTGTCGAGTTTGCTCTGGTTTGCCGACGTCACCAGTTCGAACACAAAATCCGCGCTCGCCTGGTATCCCGCAGTCCCGTTGGCATCGACCACCAGGAAGGTGTGTCCTGCCAATGTCCCGTGATCGGGCGTGAACAGCACCGCATGACCCGCGGCAAGCTTCGCCGCCGTCACCCGCGCGGCGAGGTCAGTGTCGAAGCTGGCGGTGGACAGTGTCCCGCTGGCGAGCTTGGCGTCGATGCCCGTCACCGCACCCGGCAAATCGAAGTGGTCCTTGCCGTCGAAATCGAACCCGACGATCACGTCGTAGTTCACGCTCGTCGATTCCGCCGCGCCGTGAATGCCGTAGAGCAGAATGTCCGAACCGCCGCCCGGTGTCAGAATATCCTTGCCGTCGACCCCCTTCAGAACGTCATTACCCGCGCCGCCGGTGAGTGTGTCGCTGCCAAGGCCGCCCGTGACGTTGAGCATGCCATTCGTCTCGGCCGAGCCGTCGAACACGAACGGCGCACTGCCGCTATAGCCCTGTGAGATGATGTTCATCGCCCGGCCGGCACCGACCACGCTGTCCTGCAAAGTGATAGTGTAGCTGCCGCCATTCATCTGCAGCGTGCCGACGTTCTTCATCATCGCGCCGGTCAGGTTCAGCGTCTGCGAACCCACCACACCGAGGATGACGAGATCGTCGCCGCCGCTGCCGCCGTCGTAGCTGTCGCTCGCGTTGAAAGTCGCACCATAGAACAGCTGCTCGTGCCCAGCGCCGCCGATGACGATATCGTCACCGCCCTTGCTAAGATCGACAACCAGGCTGACCTTGCCGCCGGTGATCACGTCGTCGCCCGCACCGGCGGTGACGGTCAGCCCTGCGCTTTTCTCCACCGCATCGTTGATGGTTAGCGTGTTCGCGGCGGTGAGCAGCGAGCCGTCGATCGTCATCGTCCGTCCGGCGGAGATGGTCGCGTCGTCGAGGGTGAAGTTGTAGTTGTGCCCGGCGGCAATATACATCGTCGAAACATCGACCACGGTCGTCGCATTGAACTTCACCCCGGCGCTGTAATCGCCATCGACGTAAAGCCGGTCGCCGAACCCGCCGCCGCCGCTCAGCTTGTCCTTCGCGGTTAGCGCGCCGCCCAGGAAGAAGTAATCGACCGCCGCCGTGCCGATGGCGGTGTCGTTGCCGCCGGTGCTGAGTTCGTAGCCGTTACCCCACATGCCGCCCTTCAGCATGTCGTCGCCGGCGCCGGCATAGTACGCGAGGATCGCGTTCGTCTCCGCAGTGCCATCGACCGTCATCCCGGTGCTCTTGCCGAGCGCCGTGCCATCGACCGTAAACGTCGCGCCGTTGACCGTGGTGTTCGCGTTGTTGAGGGTGAGGTTGTAGGAAAACCCTTTGGCAAGCGTGATCTTATCGATGCTGACGAGAGACGTCGCGCCGAACGTCAGACCGGCGCTGTAGTCGCCCTCCAGCTTCAGCGTGTCGTTGCCGCCCTGGCCGTTGAGTTGATCGGCAGCCGTGATTGCGGCCCCTCCGGCGATTATGTCGTCACCATCACCGGCGAAAACTGTGTCATTGCCGCCCTGGCCGATATTGATCGTGTCGGCGCCGCTGGTGGCCTTGTTGATGTTCACATAGCCGTGCGAGGCACTCTCGCCGTCGCCTTTGACGTGAATGAAGTCGTTACCAGCTGTGCCGTTGACCTTCGCCATGACATTCCCCTGCGCGTTGCGGAGATATCACCGGCCAAAACCGCGGATTGCAAGTCATCTTCCAGCGATGTGGAGTTCCGCGGTTGCTTTGCTGTGATCGCTCGGGCCTACAAAGAAAACGCCGGCCGTCTTCGCTTACGGCCGGCGCTCCTGACAGGCAGAATAGAAAGGGGGGAGGAACTATTCTGCCGCTTCTAGTCTCTGTGCCGATCCGGCTTTTCCATCATAGACGAACTCCGGCGCATCCAGATCGACCTTCGGCAACTCGTCCTTTTCGCGCCAGTAGTCTTGTGTGTGGCGCCATTCGATCTTATCGCCTGCCTTGGGCAGCAGATGCATGCTGCGCAGGAGGTAGCCGGGGTTGAAGTTCTCCGTATCGATCCACGGCCCGAGCTTCATGTCCTTGTCTTCCGGCCGGAGTGCGACTTCGATCCGGTGCACGCCTTTTTCCTTCATGTGATGGAGCAGGCGGCAGGTGAAATCGGCCATCAGATCGACGCGTAGCGTCCAGCTCGCGCGGAAGTAGCCGAAGATCCACAGCATGTTCGGCACGCCGGTGAACATCATGCCGCGATAGGTGACCGACTGCGAGAAGTCGAGCGGCTTGCCGTCGATGACGAATTCGATGTCGCCGAGCACCGACAGGTTGAAGCCTGTCGCCGTCACGACGATGTCGCCTTCTAGCTCTTTGCCCGATTTGGTGCGGATACCCTTCGCTGTGAAGCGGTCGATCTCGTCCGTCACCACGCTCGCCTTGCCGGCCACAACGCCCTGGAACAGGTCGCCATCCGGCACGAATGCGATGCGCTGGCGCCACGGGCGATAGGTCGGCGTGAAGTGCTCCTTCGTCGCGGCCTCGCCAATGTAAGCGGAGACACCGGCCAGCAATTCCTGCTTTACCGTTTCCGGCTCGCTGAAGGCGCGCTGCGTGAACGTGTCCTGATCGAACAGGATCTGACGGCGCACGATCTCGTGGATCCACTCCTCCTTCACGCCGATCTTGCGCAGTTGATCTGCTAGCACGTTCTCATTGCGCGCCGGAATGAAGTAGGTCGGCGACCGCTGCAGCACGGTGATGTGCTTGGCCTTGTCGGCCATCGCCGGCACGACCGTCGCCGTGGTGGCGCCGGAGCCGATCACGATCACGTTCTTGTTTGTGTAATCGAGGTCTTCCGGCCATGTCTGCGGATGCACGATCTGGCCCTTATACTTGTCCATATCCTGCCACTCGGGCGTATAGCCTTCGCTGTGGCGGTAGTAGCCCTGACACATCCACAGGAACGTCGCGGTGATCGTGTACGGCTCGCCACCGTTCTTGACGCCACTGATGGTCCAGCGATTGTCCTTGCTCGACCACTCCGCCTTCGCAATGCGGTGGTTGTAGCGGATGTTCTTGTCGAGATCGTTTTCCGCGATCACTTCGCCCATGTACTTCAGGATTTCTTCCGCGCTCGCGATCGGCGCGCCGACCCACGGTTTGAAGCGATAGCCGAAGGTGTAGAGATCGCTGTCGGAGCGGATGCCCGGATACTTGTGCATCAGCCACGTGCCGCCGTAGCTCTCGAGACCCTCGAGCACGACATAGCTCATGTCGGGGCACTGCTCTTTCATGTGATAGGCCGCGCCGACGCCGGATATACCGGCACCGACGATGAGCACGTCGAAGTGTTCTGTTTTTGGATTCACAACCGTTGCCATGACGCTCCATCCCTCTCACTGATTTTCTGTCAGTGAAGTGTTCCCCAATTGCGTGGGGGCTCCTTGATCAGGATCAATTTCGCCGTGGCAATCGCCGGGCGTCTACCCTGCGCGCACGTCGCGGAACGGTATGTCGCGGTCTACTTCCGGTTCTTTCGGCAATCCCATCACGCGCTCGCCGATGATGTTGCGCTGGATCTGGTCCGTGCCGCCACCGATCGACGTGAAATACGCGTTGAGGCTGAGGAAGTTCGCATCGTCGCTCTTGGGATAGGCATCGCCCTCCAGCATCGAACTCGCGCCCAGCAGCGCCGTGCGCAGCCGCGCTTCCTCATGCAGGATGCGCGACATCGCCAGCTTGCCAAGCGACATCACTGATGACGACGTGCCGGTCTCCAGATCCGCCTTCGCGCGCGCATTATTGATCGCATTCACCCGGCGATAGCTCAGCACCTGCGCCAGATCCTGCCGCGTGACAGCATCGTTCAGCTTGCCGCTTTCGCGCGCCAGTGTGAGCAGTTCGTTGCTCGCACTCCCGGCGCTGGTGTGGCGGGCGCCGCGCGCGCCATCGCCCATCACGGAGCGTTCGTAGGCGAGGGCGGTCTGCAGCACGCGCCAGCCGTTGTTCAATCCGCCGAGCAGGTTCGCCACCGGCGCCCGCGCATCGGTGATGAACACCTCGTTGAAATGCGATTCATCCGTCACCTGGCGCAGCGGGCGCACTTCCACGCCCGGCTGTTTCATCGGCAGGAAGATGAAGCTGATGCCGCCATGCTTTGGCTTGTCCCAATCGGTGCGCGCGATCAGCATGCCGTAGTCGGCGGTCGCGGCGCCCGACGTCCACACCTTCTGTCCGTTCACCACGAACTCGTCACCGGCACGCTCCGCCCGTGTGCGAATGCCCGCAAGGTCCGATCCCGCGCCCGGCTCGCTATAGAGCAGGCACATCGCGATCTCGCCGGTCAGAATCCCGCGCAGAATCTTCGACTTCGCTTCGTCGGTGCCGAAGGTCAGCAGCGTGATCGCATAGAGCTGCGATTTGTCCTGTCCCGCACCCGGCGCCTTCGCGCGGCGGAATTCCTGCTCGACGATCTGCGCCTGCTCGTCGCTCATGCCGCGGCCGTACCATTCCACCGGCCAGCGGTTCACCGCCCAGCGCGCATCGACCACCTTGTTCATCCAGGCGCGATGCTCCGGCGTCGTCACCCATTGCTGGCCCGGGGGCAGATCGTTCTTCCAGTTCGCCGCCAGCCAAGCGCGCACGTCGGCACGCAGTTCGTCGTCGCTCATGTTGCGGACTTCGGCCATCGCCATGATCAGGCTCCCAACGCTTGCAGATAGCGCTCGCGGTAATAAGCGGGCGAACCGAGCAGTTGCACATCGGCGCGCGCGCGCCTGAGATAAAGATGCGCCGGATGCGCCCATGTGAACGCGATGCCACCGTGCATCTGCACCGCGTCTGCGGTCACCTTGTTATAGGCATCGGCACAGGTGAAGGCGGCGAGGGCGATAAGCTCGTCACTCTCCGCCGTGTCGTTCGCAACCGCTGCGGCCGCTGCGCGCGCCACGCTGGTCGCCGACTCCGATTCCAGCAGCAGGTTGGCCGCCATGTGCTTGATCGCCTGAAAGCTGCCGATCGGCCGCCCGAACTGGATGCGATCCTTGGCGTATTGCGTCGTGAACTCCAGCACGCGCCGCGCACCGCCCGCTTGCTCACCGGCGAGGGCGACAAGCGCGAACTTCAACATCGCCGCAACCGCGTCCCATCCCGCATTGCCCAGCCGCGTCGCCGGTGCCGCATCGAACGACAGCTTCGCCAGCCGCAATGTGCGATCGAAGGTCGGTAGTCCGTCGATGCTCAGTCCCTTCGCATCGCGCGCAATCTCAAACACGCCGAACCCGTCTCCAACCTTCGCGACGACAAGCACGATCTCCGCGTTCTGCCCATGCAGCACGAACGACGCCGTGCCGTTCAGCGTCCAGCCGTTGCCGGTCTCTTTGCCAGTCACTGCAACGCCATCCGGCGCCCAGGTGCCTGCGTCGCCAGTTAGCGCCACCGTCGCGATGGCACCGCCCGCAATGCGCGACAGCAAACGCGTCTTTGCGTTCGCATCGCCGCTTGCGTCGATCAATGCCGCCGCCATCCAACCGGACAGAAGTGGCGCTGCCAGCAACGCCGCGCCAGCCTCCTCCATGATCGCTTCCGCTTCGATGGCGCTGCCGCCAAGCCCGTCATGCTCCGGCGCAATCACCAGCCCCGGCAGCCCCAGCTCAACCAGCATCTTCCACACGCCGTCATCGATGCCCGACGCGGTCTCCATCGTCTTGCGAACGACCGCCTCGCCATGCTTGTCGGCCAGCAGCCGCCGCACGCTCTCCACCATCTGGCGCCGGTCTTCGGCGGTAATCGTGCTCATGCAATCTCCGTCCCTTGCGCGCCAGCTTGGCGCAAGGGCAATGGCCTGTCGATGACGTCAGAACGCCGCTACTTCACCGGCGGCAGATTGATCGGATCGGGCTTCTGCGACTCCGGCCATGGCTTGTTGTACTTGCGCATGATCTCGTTCGTCGACTTTTCCCAGTGCTCTTTGCCGAACGCCTTGTAGGTCTGGAACGGGTTGCAGTACTCGCGCATGCGGAACGCGAGACCATCCTTGTTCGTGATCAGCGAGAAGTAGCGTTGCGTGTACGTCGTGCTGCCGTCCGCCGTCGGACCGCCGCCATGGCTCTCGATGATGAATGTGTCCGGCTCGCTCGTCGGATACATCCCGGCCAGCGCGGTGGAGAAGCGCGGCACGACGCTCAGCAGCAGTTCGAAGAAGTGTCCGCACGCTTCCGCGCCGATGAACTGCACCGGTGTTTCGAACATCGGCCCTTCCCAGATCGCATCCGGATGGATCGCCTCTTTCCAGATCGCCCGCTGTTCCTCGATCGTCGTCAGCTGTCCGCCGAACGCATCGCCGATTGTTTTCTTCTTGGCTTCTGCCATGTGCGTCTCCCTTATGTTGTTCTGCGGCAATGCTAGAGCGCGATCCGAAAAGTGCGAAGCGATTTTCGGGCGAATTGCGCGACAAAACAAAAGGCGTTGCAGCCGCAACTGTCGAGACACAACGCTTGCTGCTGCCGCTACGGCATGCGAGCGTGAGTTGTCTGGGGGAAATCCATGTTCCGTTATGCCGCTGCGTTCATCGCGTTGACACTGCTCGTCGCCGGCCCGGCGCAAGCCAAAAGCAAGCCCCACGCCGCCGCGCCTGCCGCTGCATTGATCCGCATCCCCATCGCGCCCGGCGTTACCATCGCCGTCCCGCGCGGCTGGATGGCCTGCGACAAGCCCACCAATGCGTTGCTGGGCAATGTCTGGAGCCCGGCAAACTTTCCGACTTTGAAGTGCGATCCGCCGGCTGGCGTGGCGCAGATT
>DATAHD010000370.1:0-10533 GCA_036263395.1 Rhizomicrobium sp.
ATCGGGGCTATCACCTTGATTTATACGGGCTTTCTGCTGACCCGCCGGCGCGAGACCGCGGCCGCAGCACCTTGACTTTGGGCGGTCCGTGCGTAGGTTACGGCCCCTTCGAACAGGCTTTCAGGAGTTCCACCCGTGGCGAAACCGACGACTGCAAAAATCAAGCTGAACAGCAGCAGCGGCACGGGCTTCTACTACGTCGCGAAGAAGAACACGCGCACGATGACCGAGAAGTTCAAAATCAAGAAGTACGACCCGGTCCTGCGCAAGCACGTCGAATTCAACGAAGGCAAGATCAAGTAAGCAGCGCTACTCCGCCGCTTCCTTCGCGCCTCGCTTCGCTTCCACCCGCTTCACAAAGTCCACGATCGTCCCGACCACTGTCGGGATGACGCCGATCGGCATGTCGTGGCCCCAGCCTTCGATCTCCTTGTACTCGCTGTTCGGAATGCACTGCGCCGTATGACGGCCGGCTTCCACGCGCAGCAGCATGTCGGCGCTACCGTGCATCACGAGTGTCGGCAGCTTCAATGTCTTCAGACGTTCGGTGCGCGGCGGGCTTGCCACGATGGCGGCGAACTGACGGCCGGTGCCTTCCGGATAGAACATGCGGTCGTAGTTCTCGCCGATGAGCTTGCCGAGACGCTCCTCATCGAACGGATAAGCCGTTGATGCGTAGGTGCGGCGGCCCTTGAGGCCGTGCGCGATCACGGTGGCGCGGTCGGTTGCGGGCGCGGCTGCGGTGAGTGCAGCCTGTGCCTCCGGGCTCGACGGCGGCAGCGACGGATCGCTGGTCGTCGAGAAGATGGAGATCAGCGAGCGCGCCTTTTCCGGATGATTGAGGGCGACGAGCTGGGCGATCATGCCGCCCATCGAGGCGCCGGAGATGTGCGCGGTGTCGATGCCGAGTTCGGTGAGGAGCGCGACGGCGTCGGCGGCCATGTCGTTGAGGGTGTAGGGCACGTCCGGCTTGCGGCCTTCGCGCATAGCGGCGGCGACTTCGCGGACGTCCGGCAGGATGCCGTGCCACTTCTGGCTGAGGCCGACGTCGCGATTGTCGAAGCGGATGACGCGCAGACCGGCGGCCCCCAGCCCCTGGCGGAATTCGACGGGCCAGGAGGTCATCTGGCTGCCGAAGCCGTTGATGAACAGAAAGGGGATGCCGTTGCGCGGTCCGGTGTCCTCGTACTCAATCTCGATGCCGTTGGCGCGGATTTTGGTCATGGCGTCCCTCTTATCGTTGGCCGGGAGTTTAGGGGCGGCGCGTTTCTTGACAAGCGGGGCACGGAACCGGAGCTTACGACACCTCGTACCCACCGGTTTTCATGCGCCGCGCCCTCAAACGACTTGCCGATGAAGAATTCGACCTGCTGATCATCGGCGGCGGGATCACCGGTGCGTCGGTGGCACGCGATGCGGCGCTGCGCGGGCTGAAGGTCGCGCTGATCGAGAAGAACGATTTTGCGAATGCGACGAGCGCGCACAATTCCAAGCTGGCGCATGGCGGGCTGCGCTATCTGCGCAATTTCGAGCTGGGGCTGGTGCGGGAGTCGCTGAAGGAGCGGCGCATCTGGCAGCGGATCGCGCCACATCTGGTGCACCCCCTGCCCTTTCTGGTGCCGATGTACAAAGCGGGCCTGAAGGGACGCGCGACCTTGGCGGCGGGGCTGACGCTGTACGACATGCTCTCTTACGACCGCGGCTGGCTGGACGATCCGGAGCAGCGGTTACCGGGGCATAGCTGGCTGAACGCGAAGACGGCACTGGCGCGCGAGCCGGTGCTGGAAGGCGACGGATTCGAGGGTTCGTTCCTCTATTACGACGCGCAGATGTATTCACCGGAGCGGCTCGCGCTGGAGCATCTGGTCGATGCGGAGGCGCACGGCGCGGCGCTCGCGAACTATGTCGAGGCGTGCACGCTGCTGATGCACAAGGGCCGCGTGGCGGGCGCGTCGGCGCGATGTGTGTTCAGCGGCGAGTTCATGGACATCAACGCGCGCGTCACGCTGGTTGCGGCGGGACCGTGGGCGGACATTTTCCTGGCGCATGCATCGGGTAAACCGGCATCGCACAAACTGCTGCGCTCGAAAGGCATCCATGTCGTGGTGCCGGCGATGACGCGGAAGTATGCAGTGACGGTGGCAGCGGGCGGCGGGCACTTCTTCGTGCTGCCGTGGCGCGGGCACACGATCCTGGGCACGACGGACACCGCGTTTCAGGACGCGCCGGACGATGTTGGCGTGTCGGAGCGCGACGTCGATGACTTCCTGGACTTCGTCAACAAGTACCTGCCCTCCGCCAATCTGAAACGCAGCGATGTCGAGTATTTCTATGCCGGTCTGCGCCCGTTGGTGGATGACGGCTCGGGCGATACGTATGGCGCGAGCCGTCGCGCGGAGCTGGTCGATCACAGCAAGGGCGACGGGCTGGACGGGTTGTTCTCTGCCATCGGCGGCAAGTGGACGACGTCGCGCGATCTGGCGGAGAGCGTGGTCGATACGCTGATCGCGAAGCTTGGCGCGCACGCCCCGGCATCGAGCACCGCAACGACACCGATGCCGGGCGCGAAGTTCGGACGCTTCCGTGCGTTCGCGGAGCAGATCGCGGGCGAGTATCCGATGCTCGGCGCACCGGCGCATCTGGCGCAGCTGTATGGCTCCAACCTGCCCGCGATGCTGAGCGAAGCGAACAACCGGCCGGAGCTGCTGGAGCCGCTGGGCGATACGGGCGATATCGGGGCACAGGTGCTCTATGCCGTGCGTGAAGAAATGGCGCTGACGTTGGATGACGTCGTGATGCGGCGCACGGGGATTGGGCAACTGGGGCGGCCGAGCGCGACCACGCTGGATCAGGCGGCCGCTATCATGGGCGCCGAGCTTGGCTGGAACGACGAACGCAAGCAGCGCGAGGTGGCATCGCTCGCGGCACGGTTCAACCTGCAGGCGGCGACCGCATGAGCGCCTTCGTGGTCGTCAATCCGCGGTCGGGCAACGGACGGACGGTGCGCGAATGGAAGAGCACGGCTGAGACGCTGGAAGCGATCTATCCGCAGATGGAGGTCGCGTTCACGGAGCGGCGCGGACAAGCGACGCAGCTGGTGCGCAATGCTCTGCGCGAAGGGCATCACGAGATCGTTGCGGTTGGCGGCGATGGCACGATCAACGAAGCGGTCAACGGGTTCTTCGATGCCAACGGGCCGATTTCGCCCGATGCGGTGTTCGCCTTCGTGACGAGCGGGACCGGCGGCGATTTCCGCAAGACGTTCGGCGTTGAGGCCGGTGTCGATGCGGCGATCGCGCGGCTGGGCAAAGCAGCGGTACGGGCGGTCGATATCGGGCGCGTGACCTGTATCTCGTCGCGCGGCGAGTCTGTCACGCGGTATTTCATCAACATTGCGTCGTTCGGCATGTCGGGCGTGATCGTCGACAGCGTGAACCGGGCGAGGATTGCCAAGTGGTTCGGCGGGTCGTTTGCCTTTGCATTCCACAGCACGGTCGGGGCGCTGCGCTATCGCGACCGGACGATCCGGCTGATTGCGGGCGGGCTCGATGCGGAGTTGCCGATCTCGACAGTAGCGGTAGCGAACGGACGCTACTTCGGCGGCGGCATGATGGTGGCGCCGAATGCGGCGGTCGATGACGGGCTGTTCGATGTGATCGTGATGGGCGGTGGCAGCAGAAGCGAGACCCTGGGCGACATGAGGCAGATCTATACCGGCGATCACATCAAGAACCCGAACGTGAAGGTGCAGCGCGCGACCCGGGTGGTGGCGACGCCGGTGGCCGAAACCAAAGGCAAGCCGGTGTTCATCGAAACGGACGGCGAAAGCGCCGGGCGGTTGCCGGCGACGTTCGAAATTCTGCCGAAAGCGCTCAAACTGCGCTGCTGATCGGGCGTTTCTCCCGCTAAGGTCGTGCCATGGATCGCAAGCAGATTCGCTGGAACGGATGGGGCCGCGCCGATCATCACGACGAGATGGCGGGGCGTGAAGATGTGTGGGCGTGGCTGGCGCATGAGCTGGGCATGCCGAGCCTGCTCGTCACGCCAGCGCATCCGCTCGAAGACATCACACTGGCGCCGTCGCGGTTGAGCGATGAGCAGAAGCAGGCGCTGAGCGGTATCGCGGGCGATCTGCGTGACGATGTGTATGAGCGCGCGTTTCATGCGCTGGGCGATTCCTATCACGACCTGCTGCGGCTGCGCGGCGGCGATCTTTCGACCGCACCGGATGCGGTGGCCTATCCGCGCAGCGGCGAGGCCGTATTGAAGCTGCTGGCCTATGCGAGCGAGAACGGGATTGCCGTTGTGCCGTTCGGTGGCGGCAGCAGTGTGGTTGGGGCGGTGAGCGGTGGATCGGGGCCGTTCAAAGCGGCCATTGCGCTCGACACGTCAGGCATGGATCAACTCGTGTCGGTGGATCGTGAGGCCGGCACAGCGACGGCGCAGGCGGGCATCTATGGACCGGCGCTTGAGACAGCATTGAACGCAGACGGCATCACGCTTGGACATTTTCCGCAGTCGTTCGAGTTCTCGACCTTGGGCGGTTGGATTGCGCATCGCGGCTCCGGCCAGAGTTCGCATGGTTATGGCCGTGCCGAGGACTGGCTGATCGCGCTGAAGATGGCGACGCCGCAGGGGATGATTGCGACGGAGGATTTTCCGCCGAACTCGGTTGGGCCGGATCTGAACGACATCGCGCTCGGCAGCGAAGGCGTGTTCGGTGCGATCACCGAGGCGACGTTTCGCGTGCGGCCGGTGCCGGTGGTGAAAGACTACCGCGGCTGGCTGTTTCACGATTTCGAGCGCGGGACGCAGGCGATCCGGCGGGCGGCCGCGGACGACCTGCCGGTGACGATGCTGCGCTTGTCCGATCCTGAAGAGACACGTTTTTATCGCGCGTTCGGATCGGTGGGGAAAAAGCGCGGCCTCAAGGATCTTGTGCAGGACATCGTGCTGCGGCGGCGCGGCTTCGGACCTGGCATGTGCGTGCTGATCGCGGGCTTCGAAGGTGAGAAGGAAAAGGTCGAGGCGTCGCGTAAACGGTTCGAGACGATTGCGCGCGGGCTTGGTGCAATGAGCATCGGGCGCGGCCAGGGCGAGCGCTGGCAGCAGGGGCGCTTTCACGGGCCATATTCGCGCGATCCGATGATGGATCGCGGTGTCGGCGTGGATACGCTGGAGACGGCGGCGAGCTGGCCGAAGCTGGCGGGGCTGCACCGCGCGGTAACGACGGCGCTGGAGACGGCGATTGTCGAGACGGCGCCGCGGCCGGGTGCGCTGGGCATCGTGATGGCGCATATCAGCCACTTCTATCCGCACGGCGCGAGCCTCTATTTCACGTACATCTTTCCCCGCCAGCTCGATAACGAGATCGGGCAGTGGCAGACGATCAAGCGCGCGGCGACGGATGCGATTGTCGCGAACGGCGGGACGATCAGCCATCACCACGGCGTGGGCGAAGATCATCTGCCGTGGATGGCACAGGAGAAAGGCGCGCTGGGCATCGAGGTGCTGCGCGCGATCAAGAAGTCGCTCGATCCGAAGGGCGTGATGAACCCGGGAAAGCTTATTCCGGATTAGATCAGCGCTTACTTGGCTGGCAAGGGTACTTGCTTGCAGCAAGCTTCGCTTCCTGCGTGAGCCCGACGTCGTGCAACTTCTCAGGATCGAGGCAGAAACCAACATCTGCTTCGTCCCACCAGATAGCCGTGATGTCATCAGCATCACGCATGTCCAACACCAGGAACATTTCCGGCATCTGTCTGTACGCAGATGCCATTGTCAGCTTGAGCCGGAGGGTTCTGCTGAAATCCTTTCCAAATGCATCATGAACGCGAAAGCGTGCCTTGACGTAACCGCCTATCGGAATGGTTTCCACTCCGGGCGAAGCGTCTCGATCCCAAGCCGCTGGATATGTGTTCGTGAAGACAACGCTATTTGCGTAGGCACGCGCTTTTACGAGAGCAAAACTGGGTACGCCATCGCTGGCAGCGGCAGCGCTCCCAGCTAAGAAAGCCACCAAGACTGTGTGGAGTGATGAGCCGAATTTCACCGCTACTCCGGAGTGAGGCCGGCTTTCACCGCAGCAGCAGCCGCGCCGAGAGCCTCACGGGCTTTCGGGATGAGGGCGCGGAAGCTGAAGAAGCCGTGCACCATGCTGGGATAGTGGACCGAGGTGACGGAGACGCCGGCTTTGTCCATCGCTTCCGCGTAGTCCTTGCCCTCGTCGCGCAACGGGTCGAAGCCCGCGGTGATGACGTAGGCCGGCGGCAGGCCGCTCAAGTCTTTGTACAGCAGCGGTGAGACGCGCGGATCGGTGCGATGCGCGGGATCGGTCACGTAGCAGCGTGTGAACCAGTCCATACCGTCCTTCTCGAGGAAATAGCCCTTCGCGTTCTCGCGCATCGACACGGTTTCCTGGGTCGAGCCGAGCTGTGTCACCGGATAGATCAGCAGCTGAAATTTGATCGACGGATAGCCGCCGTTCTGCTTTGCAAGCTGCGAGACGACGGCGGCGAGATTGCCACCGGCGCTGTCGCCGCCGACGGCGAGACGTGAGGCGTCGATGCCGAACTCTTTCGGATTGGCGGCGATGTACTGCGTCGCGGCCCAGCAATCGTCGACCGCCGCGGGGAACGGATGCTCCGGCGCGAGGCGGTAGTCGATGGCGATGACGCGGCAGCCGCTGCCGTTGGCGAGGCAGCGGCAGACATCGTCATGGGATTCCAGATCGCCGAGGACGAAACCGCCGCCGTGATAGAAGACGAGCGCGGGCAGCATGTCGCCGCTCGCACCGACTGGCGTGTAGATGCGAACCGGAACATCACCGACCGATGTCTTGAGCGTGCGATCTTCGCTCTTGCCGATGGGCTCGTCACCGCCGCGGAAGATGTTGGAGCGCATCGCGGCGCGCGCCGCCTGCGGTCCAAGCTCCCACAGTTTCGGCATCGCCATCTGGCTCATCTGGTCCAGCATGGCTTTCACGCGCTGATCGAGCGACATCGGCCTTGTGTCCTTTATTTCAATGCGGCAGCAACCGCCTTGGCAGCACCGGCGAGCGCTTCATGCGCCTGCGGGACGATCGCCTGCAGATAGATGAAGTCGTGCACCATGTCGGCGTAGTCCTTCAGCTCAACCTTCACGCCGGCGGCGCGGAGCTTCTCGACATACTGCATGCCTTCGTCGTGCAGCGGATCGAAGCCGGCGAGCATCACATAGGCTGGCGGCAGACCGCTGACGTCTTTCGCGAGGAGCGGCGAGCAGCGCGGATCGGTCTCGTCGCCTTCGGCCGGCAGGTAGTTCGCGTAGAACCAGTCGAGGCCGGGGCGTTCGAGGAAGTAGCCCGTATCGAAGTCGTTGAGCGAGGGCGTATCGGCGCCGATCTGCGTCACGGGGAAGAGCAGCATCTGGAATGCGAGCTTCGGTCCCTTCGCCTTTGCGATCTGTGCGACGACCGCCGCGAGATTGCCACCGGCGCTGTCGCCGCCGACTGCCATGCGGTTCGGATCGATGCCGAGTTCGCTGGCGTTCGCTTCGATCCAGACGAGCGCGCCGTAGGACTCATCGACGGCTTGCGGGAATTTGGCTTCCGGCGAGAGCGTGTAGTCGACCGAGATGACCTTGTAGCCGCCTTCGTTCGCGATCATGCGGCAGAGGCCGTCATGCGTGGCGATGTTACCGATCACCCAGCCACCGCCGTGATAGAACACGAGCACCGGCAATGCCTCGCTGCCTGCCGCGATGGGCGTGTAGAGGCGGAGGGGCACGTCGCCCGCAGGTGTCTTTGCCGTCAGGTCCTGCACCTTGCCGATCGGCACATCTTTGGGACCGGCCATGTCCATCAGCCCCTTGAACGTCTCGCGCGCTTCGACGGGCGAGAGTTCGTACATCTTCGGACCCGGGACGGAGGCCGCCTGGTCGAGGAATGCTTTGACGATTGGATCGAGCGGCATGGTCAGTCCCTTCCCTGTTTGCGGGGACTGTGACGGGGCGATTATCCGGGCGCAAGCGGCGACGGAGCCGCGCCGGTTTTAGTGCAGGGTGATCGGTGCCGTGGGGTCAAGGCGGAGCTCGAGAATGTCATCGAGCAGGACCGAAATCGTGAACCAGAACGCCGCCCGGTCCCAGGCGCCTTCGAGTTCGAAGGTGGCAACGGCGCGGCGGGCAAAGTCGGCCGCATCGTTGCCGTGCTCGCTCGCGAGGTCTGCGGCCAGCTTGGTCATGTCGTCGGCGGTCATCGTGAGCATGGCGGTTTCGCCCGAGGCGTCAGGGGAATTGAACCGCTTTAGGGTAAGGATCGCGTTAACCGGCGCTCTGGGCCGCCAGGAATAGGTGTTCTTCCGTGTGACGC
Organism: Rhizomicrobium sp.; assembly: GCA_036263395.1. GTDB lineage: Bacteria > Pseudomonadota > Alphaproteobacteria > Micropepsales > Micropepsaceae > Rhizomicrobium. The sequence goes on from DATAHD010000370.1 coordinate 8,351, forward strand.
GGCCTTTCTCCGCGCCGATACCTTGCCAGAAGGCCACGATATCGGCGGGAGAAATGGCTGCTGTCATCCGATCTCGATCACGTCGGCCGATGGCTGTGCCTCGAACAATGCGGCGACGAGATTGGCTCTGCGGTCCATCGTGGCGCGCTGGTTCACATAGCCTTTGTCGGTGATCTCGTGACCATCGACCGACGGAGGCTCGGCCATCAGGATCACGCGCTTGATGCGGCCCGATGAGCCGCCGCTCGCCTTGTTGTGCTCGGCGAATTTCGCCTGGATGAACGCACGCACCTTCGGATGACGGACGATGTCTTCCGGGTTGGTGACGGACGGATCGCCGATGATCTCCTTCGCCGCGGTGATGACCGGCCAGGCGAGGAGACCGATGAACGGTTTGTCCTGACCGCAGACGACGCAATCGAGCAGCAGCGGCGATGCAGCAGCAACAGCGGTGGGGCGCAGCGTGCCGACGCTGACCCAGGTGCCGCTGTCGAGCTTGAAGTCCTCCGTCACGCGGCCGTCGAACACGAGGCCCTTGGCCGGATCGTTCTCATCGACGAACTTCGCGGCGTCGCCGAGGCTGTAGTAGCCCTCGTCGTCGAACGCTTTCTTCGTGAGGTCTTCGCGGGTGTGATAGCCGGGCGTCACCGTCGGTCCTTTGACGCGCACTTCCATCTTGTTGCCGTTCGGTACGAGCTTCAGCGTGATGCCGGGGAGCGGCAGGCCGATGAGGCCGACACGCTCCGTGATCCAGTGCACCACCGTCACGCCCTGTGTCTCGGTCGCGCCGTACATCGTGGTGATCGGGATGCGCATGCCGGTAGCGGCAATCGCGTGGTTCTGCATGCGCTCGTAGATGTCTTGACTCAGCGTGGCGCCGCCATAGCCGAGCGAACGGACCTTCGAGAAGAAGTTGTTGCGCAGGACTTCGTCGCGCTCCATCGCCTCGGCAAGCCAGCCGAACGCGATCGGAGCGGACCCGAAACCGGCGACGGCGATCTCGCGTAGATTGCGGATGGTCTCGTCGAACAGACCCGGGACCGGCTTGCCGGCATCGAGGTGCACGGTGCCGCCGGCGTTGAGGTTGTTGTTGAAGCCGATATTGCCGGCGGAGATATGGTTCCACGGCATCCATTCGAGGCTTTGCGCAACTTCGTTCGGATCGGGCTGTTCGGTGCGCAGCGCTTCCTGTGCGGCGATCACGGCGCACATCATGCCATGCGTCTGGATCACGCCTTTCGGCATGCCGGTGGAGCCGGAGGTAAAGAGATACTTTGCGGTGGTGCTGTGATCGATCTTGTCCATCGACACCGCGACGGCGGGACCGGCGTTGGTGCGGATCAGATCGTCGTACGACGTCTGCTCCATGTCCGGGATCGGCGTGACGGTGACGACTTCAACGCCATCGCGCGGCAGCGCCTGGATGGCGCGCGCGAACATCGGGCCGTTGTCGGCGAAGATCATCTTCGGCTTCGTCGTCTCGAAGACGTGCTTCAGCTTGGAGTGATCGCCGCTCATGAGCGAATAGGCGACCGACACCGGCGCGACCGGCACACGCGCCTTCATCGCGCCGAGCATCATCGTCGCGTGCAGGATCGAGTTGCCGGACAGGATCATGATCGGCGTATCCGGCCCCATGCCGCGCTGGATCATGCCCTGCGCAATCGCGTTCGCACGGCGGTTCGCTTCGCCATAGGTGATGTAGCGCCAGTCGCCGGTCTTGCCGCCTTCGAGCGGGGTGCGTTCGCCGATCATGTTGCGCTCGGGGTGCTGCAGCGCCCGCTCCTGGAACAGGTGGGCGATGGAGCGGTGCATGGAACCCAGCGGGTGCTGGGAGGAGATGTACACCGTGCCGTCGTCTTTGCGGACGACGTCGATCAGCGGCGGCTTTTGCGGCAGCGGCTTGAACGGCGGCAAATCGCTGGATTTCACCTGTAAATTCATAGTCTTGCTCCCTGCCCGATTTCCTTTGCCGCGAACTACACTTCGCGGTCGTTATTCGTTATAAACCCCGAGTCCGGGCTGGTAATTGGCCCTGCGCTCGAGGTTTTCCGCATGCGCGGTAATAGCGTGTTGCTCATCATTGGCGGCGGTATCGCGGCTTACAAGTCTTTAGAACTTGTTCGACGTTTGAAAGAGCGCGGTGCGACCGTTCGCGCGATCCTGACCAAAGCGGGCGCGGA
>DATAHD010000371.1:0-5310 GCA_036263395.1 Rhizomicrobium sp.
TTCATCTTTCCGTCGTTCATATGCAGGCAGTAGATGACCGACGGCGCGGTGGCGATGAGATCGATGTTGAACTCACGCTCCAGCCGCTCCTGGATGATCTCCAGATGCAGGAGGCCCAGGAACCCGCAGCGGAATCCGAAGCCAAGCGCCGCGCTGGTCTCCATCTCATAGGTGAAGCTGGCGTCGTTCAGATGCAGCTTGCCAAGCGCACTGCGCAAATCTTCGAATTGTGCCGCATCGACCGGGAACAGGCCGCAGAACACGACCTGCTGCGCCGGTTTGAATCCGGGGAGCGGTTCGACCGTGCCCTTGCGCTCGTCGGTGATGGTGTCGCCGACCTGCGTGTCGGCCACTTCCTTGATCTGTGCCGTGATGAAGCCGACTTCGCCGGGGCCGAGCTTCTCGACGCCGACCTTCTTCGGCGTGAACACGCCCAGCTGCTCGATCTGATAGACGGCGTCGGCTGCCATCATGCGGATCTTCTGGCCGCGTTTCAGCTCGCCGTCGATGATGCGCACCAGAACGACAACGCCAAGATAGGTGTCGTAATAGGAGTCGATCAGCAGCGCCTTGAGCGGCGCATTCACATCGCCCTTCGGCGGCGGCAGGCGGGTGACAACCGCGTCCAGCACGCCTTCGATGTTGAGGCCGGTCTTGGCGGAGATTTCGATCGCGTCGCTGGCGTCGATGCCGATCACGTCTTCAATCTGCGTCCGCACCCGGTCGGGCTCGGCGGCCGGAAGGTCGATCTTGTTGAGGACCGGCACGATCTCGAGATTGGCGTCGATCGCCTGATAGACGTTGGCCAGTGTCTGCGCCTCCACGCCCTGGCTCGCGTCCACCACGAGCAGCGCGCCCTCGCAGGCGGCAAGACAGCGCGAAACCTCGTAGCCGAAGTCCACGTGCCCCGGCGTGTCCATCAGGTTCAGGACATAGGTGTCGCCGTCCTTCGCCTTGTATTCCAGGCGGACGGTCTGGGCCTTGATGGTGATGCCGCGCTCGCGCTCGATATCCATGGAATCGAGCACCTGATCCTTCATCTCGCGGCTCGACAGCCCGCCCGTCACCTGGATCAGGCGGTCGGCCAAGGTCGACTTCCCGTGGTCGATATGGGCCACGATGGAGAAATTGCGGATGTGCTTCAAATCAGTCATGGCGGTCCGTGCTGGAAGCGCGGGGTATAGCGGGAAGGGTTGCCGCCGGTCCACCCCGGGGTTAAGCCACCGGTTCAATGGCAAAAAAGCACAGAAAACCGGCAGAAACGGCAGGCCAGAACCTGCTCGCGGACCTCTGGCCGGGGCAGTCGGTCGAGCTGCTCAAGGCGCTCCATATCCTGACGCGAGAGGGCGGCTTGAATGCCGATAGCCGGCGCAAGCTAAAACAGGTGCTGCACCTCGCGAACCTGATCCGTCCGGCGCTGGACACGGCGTTTGCGGAGAAGGAACAGCCGTTGCTGGCCGACCTCGGCGCCGGCAAGTCCTATCTCGGCTTCGTGCTCTACGACCTGTTCTTCGCCAAACAGGGCAAGGGCGAGGTCTGGGCGGTCGAGGCGCGGCACGACCTGATCGAAACCTCCAAGGCCATCGCCGCTGCCAGCGGTTTCGACCGGATGCATTTCCTCGAAAACACGATCCGCGACGCGAAACTGCCGGGCGGCAAAGCCGACGTCGTCACCGCGCTGCACGCCTGCGATACGGCGACCGATGAGGCGATCCTGTTCGCGCTGGAACACGACGCAAAATTCGTCGCGCTGGTGCCGTGCTGCCAGGCCGAGCTGTCGCGCGAGCTGGAGGGTTCGAAGAAACCCGAACGCCAGCTCTGGCGCCACCCGATCCAACGCCGCGAATTCGGCGCGCACCTGACCAATGTGCTGCGCGGGCTGTTTCTGGAAGCCCACGGCTACAAGGTGCGAGTCACTGAACTCACCGGTTGGGAGCATTCGCTGAAAAACGAATTCATCTTCGCCGAGAGACACCAACTGTCGAACGCCGCAGCGAAGGCGGAGTACGAACGCCTGCTCGCACAGTTCGGTGTTGCGCCGACGCTGCTGAAGATTGCGGCGTGATGTCGGAAGACGATGAAGATTCTGACTATCGGTATCACGTTCGGCTGGTCATTCGTCACCCGACGATGACGCCAGATTTCATAACAAAGAAGCTGAAGCTTGTTCCGCATCTGAACTGGACGGCAGGAAGGCCGAGGAAAGCTCCAAACGGGAATCTCTTGCGAGGTCGTTCCAAAGAGACGGTGTGGGGATACCACCGTTACACGGAGAGGAAGCGTGCGTTCTTTGAGGACGTCGTGGCGTTGATCGATGTTCTTGAGCCGCACGCCAACTTTTTACAAGAAATTGTCGATAGCGGCGGCCGGATGTTCATCGCATTGGACCTGGTTGGGGACACCAACATAGGAGACGCGCTTTCGTATCAGCAGCTCGCGCGCCTCTCTGCACTTAGGATAGACCTAAGTGTTGAGGTGTTCCCACGGATGAAATCATACGACTCTTAGCGTCGGCCCGCGCCGCTCCTCGCGTTGCGGCTCCAGTTCGCCGCGTTCGAAGGCTTCGTGCCATGACGCGAAATCGGTGTCGCCACCGCGGGCGTGGAAGTAGAGGCGCTGCGCCAGCGCACGCGCCGGTGCCGTCATCAACATCGCGTTGATCAGCATGTTCGGCGGCGCCAGGTCGAGCGCGAGCCGCATCATCTTCTTCAGGCGATAGCGCGGCGCCTCGCGCTGCAGCAGTGCCACCGGATGCGGGCCGCGATCCGACAACCAGTCGGACGCCAGTTGTGCCGCGCGCCGCCCAAAATGCAGCGCCGTGTGGATGCCGCCGCCCGTCACCGGCGAGACCATGCCCGCCGCATCGCCGATCAACAGCACGCGCCCGCGGCCGATGCGCGGAAGAACGCCGCCGGTCGGGATCAAGCCGCTGCGCCGTTCGATCACGCGAATGTCTTTCAGATCGCAGAGCCCGCGCACGCGCTCCAGCAGGGCCGCCATGTCCGGCTTCACCGGCCGCCGCGCCGCGACGCCGATCTGCGTGCCGTTCACGCCCGGCACCGCCCACGCGATGTACCCCGGCGCGATCTTGCTGTCGGCAAAGCAGTGCAGAAAGCGCGGATCGATGGCGAGCGGCTCGCACTCGATCTCCAGCCCGGCAAGAAAGCGCGTGTTCTGCGAGAGCCCGAAAACCTCCGCGACCTTGCTCTTCACGCCATCCGCGCCGATCAGATAGCGCGCGTGCAGGTCGAGATCGGGCAGTGCGACACCGCGCTCATATTCGGTCGCGGCGATGAACTTGCGGCCAAACATCAGCGTGGCGCCGGCGCGCTCCGCCTCGCCCGCCATCCAGCGCAGCACACCGGCGGTATCGGTCGCCTGAAAGAAATAGCCGGGGGCCGACATCTCGACGCTGCGATTGTCGGGGGCGTAGAGCTTCACGCCGCGCACTTTGCGCATCAGGTTGGCGGGCAGGTCGAAATCGTCGCTCGCTTCCTTGACCACGATGCCGGTGGTGCGCACCCGCGCACCGGGCTCGGCCTTGCCATCGATCACCGCAACCTTGAGGCCGCGCAGCGCCGCCGTGCGGGCAGCCGCCAGTCCGGCAAAGCTGCCGCCGACAATCGCGAGATCGAACTTCTGGACCATGACCCTCTCCCTCAGGCGCACGAACGCTGGGCCGTGGCGATGGCGGGATTATGACACCCGCGGGATCACGCTGTTGCCACTGTGATCGTGAACCACAACGCCGTCATCGCTGGCCTTCAGCCACCACGAAATCTGCCACGCATTTTCGTTGGAGGCGACCTCCAGCCGCGTGTCGATCCGGATGGAAAATCCCGGCCGCTCGAACGCGATGCGATAGGACTTCGCCGCCCAGTCGCGCAGGACTTCGAAACGCGAGGTGATCAGGATATCGGTGCCGCTGGACACCTGATGCTGCGCGGCGCTGGTGCCCTTGCGCACCAAGGCGCTCTCACGAGCCGGGAACACGATGGCTTCGGCCTCGCGATCGACCCATTTCAGTTTCTCGTTTGCAGCCGAAGGCACTGTCACCGGCGGTGCGCAACGTGCTTCGTCCTTTGTGATGGCGGGCACGACCGGAAGCGAAAGCCGCACATCGCGGATACGCAGTGTGCCCGGCGATGTCCAGAACGTCGGCCAGCCATCGCTATGCAATGTCAGGACAACCCGATGCCCTTTGTGCAGCCGCCAGGCACAGGCCTGCAGTGGCAGTTCAATCTCGCGCTCGCCTTCGCCGGATAACGCAAGCGCACCTGTTGCCATGCGGATGGACGTGCCGTCTCCGGCAACATCGAACAGCCGCGCGATGATCTGCTGCGCATCGCCATCGACCTGGCAGCGCACCGTCGGTGCCGCGAGAATATCGCAGTCCTGATCCTGCGCTTCGCTCTCGGCGACGATGTCGGTTACATCGGCAGCAAGCGGACCCGGCGCGTCCTCATAGAGATCGGCATTGAGCTGCGCATCTGCCGGCGCGCCGTGCAGCGGCCGCCACTCCGCTGCGCCACGCAGTTCCATCGTCTGTGTTTCTTTCAGCGGCCAACCGAGGATCCGCCAATGGCCGTCGCTTGTGTTTCCATTTGTATCTGGTGCACCAACCCAAAGGCGGAGCGATGCTGCGTCCATCGCGCCGGTCTCATGCCCTTTCAGCCAGCGGTCCCACCAGCGCAGCGCTTCCTGCAGAAAACCGATGCGCGGTTCGCGGGCGGCGAGGTTGGGCAGCACGTGCTCCCATGGCCCGACGATCGTGCGCACCGGCCCGCGCCATTGTTCGGCGATGCGCAGCACCGATGTCGCGTATTTGTCGGCGAGGCCGGCGTAGAGCAGCAGCGGTAATTCGCTCTCCAGCCGTGCCGCTTTGTCTTTCCAGTACGCGTCGTGACCCATATGCGTCAGCCACGGTTCGATCCATGGCGTGTTCGCGGCGAGCCGCTCTTTCCACGCCGCGCGCCATCCCTCGCCAAACTGCAAGGGATCGGGCGGCAGTGCGTTGAACATCAGCATCACGCCGGCCCAATCGACCTGCGCGGTGTAGGGCACGCCGCCGAGATAATGCACGTCGGTGCGCCAGCCGTCTTCCGACACGCCGCCCAGCACCATCGCTTTCACGGCCGCCGGTTTGCGATCCGACACGCGCAGCGCAGTAAAGGCCGACCACGAGAACCCCGACAGCCCGACCGCGCCATCGCACCAATTCTGCGCCACGCACCAGTCGATCACCGCGAGCACGTCCTCAAATTCGCTCTCGAGATATTCATCGCGCAGCACGCCGGTCGAACCGCCCGA
>DATAHD010000372.1:0-5377 GCA_036263395.1 Rhizomicrobium sp.
ATGGCAGCATTGGCCGAGGCGATAGGAAATGCCTTCGGTTAGGCCTCGGATGGAGATCTGCTTGCGCGGATCGGCGGAGAAGGCCGGCCGCTGCTTGCGGGTCGGATCTTTCTTCAGCTCCGGGAAGACCGCTTCGAGCACCTCGCTGGCGCGCAGGGCACCCCGCCCGACTTCCGCGAACACGTCGTCCGCCTTGGCGACACGGAGTTTTTTTGCGACGCCGGCGATGGCTTTGTCGGTGAGTTCGGCGTGCTCATCGGCGAACGCCTTCTCGAGAATCTTGCGGCCAAAGCGGACATTTTCGTCGTGCTGCGCGTGGCGCAGGAAGCGCTTGATCTCGGCCTTGGCACGGCCGGTGACGACGAACTGCTCCCACAACGGCGACGGCGTTGCGTCTTTCGTACGGATGACTTCGACCTGGTCGCCATTCTTGAGCGGTGTGTGCAGCGGGACGTGGGCGCCGTTGACCTTTGCGCCGACGGCGGTGTTGCCGATGTTGGTGTGCACCGCGTAGGCGAAGTCGATCGGCGTGGCGCCGCGCGGCAGCGAGATGAGATCGCCCTTCGGCGTGAAGCAGAAGACCTGATCCTGGTACATCTGCATGCGGGAATTCTCGAGGAACTCCTCCGCCGAGTTGCCGTGCTCCATGAGCTCGACCATTTCGCGTAGCCAGCCGATGCTGCGATCCTGATCGACCACATGCTCGCGATAGCGCCAGTGGGCGGCGACACCACGTTCGGCGATGTCGTGCATTTCCTGGGTGCGTATCTGCACTTCGACACGCTGGTTTTCCGGGCCTATCACAGTGGTGTGGATCGACTTGTAGCCGTTGGGCTTGGGCGTCGAGATGAAGTCTTTGAAGCGGTCCGGCACCATGTGCCACGTCGTATGCAGGATGCCGAGGGCGCGGTAGCAGTCTTCCACCTTCCCGACGATGACGCGGAAACCGAAGATGTCAGAGAGCTGCTCGAAGTTGAGCTGCTTGTCTTTCAGTTTGCGCCAGATCGAGAACGGTCGCTTGGAGCGGCCGGTGACCCAGGCGTCGATGCCGTGTTGCGCCAGAACGCGTTTCAGCTGATCGGCGATGCGAGCAACACGGTCCCGTGAGGTTTCCAGCCGCTCCAACCGGGTGACGATGGAGTTGCGCGCTTCCGGATTGAGCTCGGCAAACGCAAGGTCTTCCAGCTCCTCGCGCATGTTCTGCATGCCGATGCGGCCGGCGAGCGGCGCATAGATGTCGACGGTTTCCTGCGCGATGCGGTGCCGCTTCTCCGGCTTCGGGATGAAGCCGATGGTGCGCATGTTGTGCAGGCGGTCCGCGAGCTTCACGAGGAGGACGCGGATGTCTTCGCTCATCGCCAGCATCAGCTTGCGGAAATTCTCCGCCTGCTTGGTGCGTTCGCTGAAGAGTTCGAGCTGGGAGAGCTTGGTGACGCCATCGACGAGGCTGGCGATCTCGTCGCCGAACTCCCGCTTGATGTCTTCGATGGTGACGTAAGTGTCTTCCACCGTGTCGTGCAGCAGCGCCGTGACGATGCTTTCAACGTCGAGCTTGAGATCTGTGAGGATCGCGGCCACTTCGAGCGGGTGCGCGAAGTAGGGATCGCCGGAGGCGCGGAATTGCTTGCCGTGCGCCTGCATCGCGTAGACGTAGGCCTTGTTGAGCAGCGCTTCGTCGGCTTCGGGGTCGTAGGCTTTGACCCTGTCGACCAGCGTCGTCTGGCGCATCAGCCGGATCGGCTTGGCGGGACGGCGCGGCTCGGCCGCTTCAGGTTCGGCGGGAGCCGGCGACGGCGCGGACGTCAGCGTGGGCTTCGGCGAAGGTGACGGGATCACCTGCGCCGCACTGGGTTTCTCAGTGGGCCGCGTCGGTACGCTCATTTGCTGATCAGTATATAGGAATTTGGCGCGAAATTGGCACCGCACAAATGCAAAGGGCGGCCGAAGCCGCCCTCGCGAAACGCAAATTGACGCTGCGATTACTCTTCGTAGTCGCCTTCCGGCTCCGGCTGCGGCTCGGCGCGGCGCTGGGCTTCCGAGGTGAGTGCGCGGAGCAGCTCTTCCTCGGTGAACTGGCGGTGCTGCACATCTTCGCGCACATCGTCCATATCGGAAGACGGCGATGCCTCGGGCTCGTCCACTTCGGCGTGCTTCTGCAGCGACTTGATATAGTCCTCGCGCAGGTCTTCTGGCTTCTGCACCTTCGCGGCGATCTCGCGCAGCGCGACGACCGGGTTCTTATCGCGATCGCGATCGACAACCGGCTCGGCGCCGCCGGAGAGCTGTCGCGCCCGGTAGCCCGACAGCAAAACCAGATCGAAGCGGTTCGGGACCTTGTCGATGCAATCTTCAACGGTGACGCGAGCCATCGAAATTCCTTTTGGTTCAGAGACTTAAGGCGCGCATTGGCGGCGCGAGCCTCTGCGGAGCGCGGGACCATATATAGGTGACCGGTAAAGTGCAAGCAAACGGCCAAAATCGGCACGGAAGCCTTGGATTCGAAACGCTTTTTACGCGGCGCGTTCGGCGCTGCTTAAGGGTGATTCGACGCCATTTGGAACGTGCTCCGGAGGGCGCCGTTGCATCAGCGGATACACCGCTGGAGCACCGTCATGGGCACTGTCGCACGCACTCACATTGGATATGTCGTCGGACCGGACGGCAGCCACCTCAGCATTCTCGACCTGCCCGCCCGCGACACCAAACGCTGGGTCCCGCGGCGCAAGGCAGAAGTGGTGGCGGCGGTGCGTGGCGGCCTGCTCACACTCGACGAGGCGTGCGACCGGTACTCCCTGACGGTGGAAGAGTTCCTCTCCTGGCAACGGGCGGTCACGCGGTTCGGGCTCAGCGGCCTGCGCGCGACGCATGCACAGGACTACCGCAACGCGCAGCGGCACTAATCTTCGGTGACCTCGCCACTCTCGCCGCGATGGGCGGCGAGAAGGCGAGTAGCCCGGAGCCATGTCTCCACCGCACCGACCACAAACATCATCGCCGAGAAGATGAGCAGCGTGTCGGTCGCGTAGTTGATCGCGGCGGCCGTGTGCGACGCCTGGCTTGCGGCGTTCACCGCATCGACCGTGTCCGGCATGAACAGCGATCCGATGCTCGGCGGCTTTCCGCCGTTCAGTTGCGGGAAGATCATGTTGATCCCGAACTTGAAGGCGAAGAGGCCCATCAGGATGGCGGTGGCGACCGGTGTCTGGGTCGCCTGCACGTCGCCCGTTTCCGGGTGCACGGCAAGATGCGTGTGGCTGGCGCGCAAGTAACCGACGGCGGCCCCGGCAATGCCGGCAACGAGATAGGCGAGCAGCCACAGGAAGGTCGGAAAGCCGGTGGCGCGGATCGCCAAGAACGTCGCGACCGCGATGATGGCGGGCGCCAGCCAAAGCCGCGACACCCGCACTTTCCGCACCCGGCCGATGCGCCGGTACATCAGGACAAGGACGAGGAGCGGGAGAAGGTACGGGCCGATGTCTTTAAGCATGATCGCGGCGGATGGTGAGACGAGCGGACGTTAGCGCATCGCCGAGGAGGAACCCAACATTGCCGCAATTGATGTTAACTCTGCCGTCATGTTGAAACGTACGCTTCTCGCCGCCGCGGCCCTCGCCCTCACCGCTTCATCTGCCGCTGCCACGCAGGTTGGATGGAAGACCTATAGCGACATGCAGGCCGGCTACACGATCTCTTATCCGGCGGGATGGAAGGTCGATCCGCACTATCGCTATGGCGGCTTCGGGCCGGACCATGAAATCCGCGGCGTGGCGTTCGAGATTCCGGCAAGCCTGGCGCGCGGTACCAACCTGTCGACCAGCCTGACCGGCGTGAGCGTCGAAGTCGCCAACGGCCACGGCAAATGCGATGCGACGCGCTTTCTTCCCGATCCGCAGGAGCCGCGCACCCTGCACAATGCGGGACGGGTGTGGTCGACGGCCAATATGCAGGATGCGGGCGCCGGCAATCTCTACGACATTGCGGTGTTCGCGATCACCAATTCCAAGCCGTGCATCGCGGTGCGCTACACGATCCATTCGACGAACATCGGCAACTACGATCCCGGTACGGTGCGGGCGTTCAACTACGATGCGCTGGTCCGCGTGTTCTCAGCAATCCGGCGCTCGATCAAGCTGGAGGGTGAGCGCTGAAGCTCACCAGAGCGGGAGTTCGCGCTCCGCGTCCGGCAACGCGGCGATGAGACTGACGATTGTCGCGCCCGTTAGCGGGTGTTTCCAATCCGGCGCCACGTCGCGCATGGGGATCAGCACGAAGTTCCGCGCGGCGATGCGCGGATGCGGAAGGATGGGATCGCCCTGCTCTACCCGGCCGTCATAGTCGATGAGATCGAGATCGAGCGTGCGCGGTGCGTTGCGGACGGAACGGGTGCGGCCGAACGAAGTTTCCGTTGCATGCAGGAGTTGCATCAATTGTTGCGGCGTCAGCTGCGTCTCGATGTGCGCAACGGCGTTCGCAAATTCGGGATCGCGCGGATCGGGCCAGGCCGGCGTGCGATAGATCCGCGAAAGTTTCACAATGTTGACGCCTGAAACCGCCAGTTCCGCGAGCGCCGCGCGCAGGGTGGAATCGGGCGCGCCGGCCCGCGAAGGAATGCTGGCGCCGAGACCGATCAGGATCATCAGGCCAACAACCCCTTGCGGGAACACGTGTTTTGGCTAGAAGGACGTTCGGCCACCGGGGGGGATTTCCCGGTCCAGTTTGGGCCTTTGTGTTTGAGACAGTTGCGTTTGAAGGAGACCATTATGCTGTTCTACCCCCAGGAGAAGCTTGCCCTCTTTATCGACGGCGCCAACCTCTACGGCGCGGCGAAGGGGCTGATGTTCGACATCGACTATAAGCGATTGCTCGAGCTGTTTGCGCGCAAAGGCATTCTGGTGCGTGCGTTCTATTACACCGCGGTGGCCGAAGATCAGGAGTTCTCGCCGCTGCGTCCGCTGGTCGACTGGCTCGACTACAATGGCTTCTCGGTCGTCACCAAGCCGCTGAAGGAATTCACCGACGCGCAGGGCCGTCGCCGCGTGAAGGGCAACATGGACATCGAACTTGCGATCGACGTGATGGAGATGGCCGAACAGGTGGACCACATCGTGATCTTCTCCGGCGACGGCGATTTCCGCCGGCTGGTGGAAGCGGCGCAGCGCAAGGGCCGCCGTGTGTCGGTCGTCTCGACGATCCGCACGCAGCCGCCGATGGTGGCGGACGAACTGCGCCGTCAGGCCGACAACTTCATCGAGCTCGATGAGCTGAAGCCGCAGATCGCGCGCGAAGGCGGACCGCGCAATCCACAGCAGTCGCCGCACTACGCACAGTCGGCGTGAGCATCCGCCTTCGCTCCTTGCGGAGCTTCGGCGGACAGGCG
>DATAHD010000373.1:0-3755 GCA_036263395.1 Rhizomicrobium sp.
AGCCAGCTGCGCGGCATCATCACGGCGCTGTTCATGCCGGTGTTCTTCGGCATGGCAGGCCTTTCCGCCGATCTGACGGTTCTGAAGGACCCGACGCTCGCGCTGCTGACGCTCGGCCTCGTGCTGATTGCCAGCATCGGCAAATTCTCCGGCGCGTTCGCGGGCGGCAAGTTCGCCGGCATGACGTGGAAGGAGTCGTTCGCCATCGGCACCGCGATGAACGCGCGCGGCTCGACCGAGGTGATCGTCGCCACCATCGGCCTGACCATGGGCATCCTCTCTCAGAATCTGTTCACGATGATCGTCACCATGGCGGTGATCACCACCCTGATTATGCCGCCGACCCTGCGCTGGGCGCTTGGCCGCCTGCCGCTCGGCGAGGATGAGAAGGCGCGCGTCGATCGCGAGGCGCTGGATGAGCGCGGCTTCGTCTCCAACCTCGAGCGCCTGTTGCTGGCGGTCGACGGGAGCCCGATCGGCAAGTTCACCGCTTACCTCGCCGGTCTGATCGGCGGATCGAGCGGCAAGCCGACGACCTTGCTGCAGCTGAAGGACGGCCGTATCGCACCGTCCATCGGCGCCGAGGGACCGGAGGAGCATCTGAAGGAGATCAAGAAAGGCGCGAAGGCGAGTGCGACGGCCGTCAAGCAGGACGAAGACACGCCGGTCGACAAAGTACATCTGACCGCCCGCACGCAATCGCGTCCCACCGCGGAGACCATCAAGGAAGAAGCGCGCAAGGGCTACGACATGATGCTGATCGGGCTCGACAAGGTGCTCTTGGACAAGGGCGGGTTCAGCGAAAGCCTGACGGACATCACCCGCGGTTATGACGGTCCCCTGTGCCTTGTGCTGAACGGGAAGGACGGAAGCGACAAGATGCCGACTTTGGAAGCCGGCGCGAAGATCCTGGTGCCGGTGAACGGCACCGAGGTGTCACGCCGCGCGGCCGAGATCGCACTGGCACTGGCGCGGCCGCATCGTGCGCGGGTGAAAGCGCTCTACATCGCACCGGCCGAAGGCGGCCGTCGCGCATCGCTTTCCCGCCGCCGCGAGGAAGCGGTGCTGAAGGACATCGCCGATCTGGGCGAGCGCTACAACGTGCCGGTGCAGACGGCGATGCGCACCAGCGTGGCGCCCGATGTTGCGACCTGCAGCGAAGCAGCGAACGGTGCGGCGATGATCGTGATGGGCGTGACGCAGCGGCCGGGTGAGGAACTGTTCTTCGGCAGCACCGCGACCGCGATCCTGGGCAAATGCAAAGGTCCGATCATGCTGGTGGCGAGCGAACGGCCGCGCCGCAGCGAGGTCAACACCGACGCGGAGCGCGCCGAGGAATCGGAAGCCCAGATGGTGCGCGACGAGAAAGCGGCCTGAAGAAAAACCCGCCGGAGCGAACCGGCGGGCTTTCTTGCGGCTTCAGCTTTCGCTGTTACCAGTGACGCCAGTGGTGATGGCGATCCCAGTAACCGCGGGCGTGGTAGTAACCGTACGGGCGGTGGTAGTAGCCGCTCGAGTAATACGCACCGCCATAGTACGGCGCGGGAGCATAGTAGCCTGCGCGATAGTACGGGCGGGCGTAACCGCAACGGTGGTAGTAGCAGTAGTTGTGATGGTGGCCGTAGTAGACCGGGCCGCCGATACCGATGCCGACGCTCACACCGGCGCTGGCAGGAGCCGCAGCGCCAATCACCGTACCAACGGCAATGGCAGCGCCCGCGGCATACTTTGCAAGACTGTTCATAGCGTGACGCTCCTTGTTCAACCGTCTCATTCAAGACGCATGACAAGGAAACGATTTTGCGGCTGAACCCGGCCTGAATATCGGGCCTGTTTGGATTAATAAGGATTCATGCGGCGGACAGCCGAGGCAACCGCCTGTTTCTATGGCGCTTCCAGCCAGTGCACGCTGAACAAAGAATTTTCGTCCACCCACACGGCACGCGGCGTGAAACCGGCTTCCGCCGCCAGCTGCCGGAACTGGCGCACGGTGTATTTGTGCGAGTCCTCTGTGTAGATCGCCTCGCCCTGCTCGAACGCGAAGGTGTGGCCGTCCATCCGCACGCGCTGGCGCTCCAGACTCATCAGATACATCTCGATGCGCTGCTGGATCGGGTTGTAACAGGCGTAGTGCGCGAACGCGTCAAGATCGAAATTGGCGCCGAGCTCGCGATTGGCACGCGCCAGCAGGTTCTTGTTGAACGCCGCCGTCACACCCGCCGCATCGTTATACGCCGCGTGCAGCAGCGCCGGGTCTTTCACCAGATCGACACCGATCAGAAGGCCGCCGCCACGCAGCATCTCCGCCCAGCCGGTCATCAGCTGAACCGCAGCCTCGCGGCGGAAGTTGCCGATGGTCGAACCGGGAAAGAAACCGACACGGCGCGCGCCAATGCTGGGCAGCTTCAGTGGCTGGGTGAAATCGCCCACCACCGGATCGATCATCAGATCGGGATAATCGAGCTCCAGCGCACAGGTGACGGCGCGCAGGTAGTCGCCCGAGATATCGACCGGCACATAGGCCGGCAGACGCTGCGCCGCATCGAGGATCACGCGCACCTTCTTGAGCGCACCGGCGCCGAATTCGATCAGCTCCGCGTCGTCGCCGATCAATGTCGCGATCTCATTCGCATGATCGCGCAGGATCTTCAGCTCGGTGCGTGTCTGGTAGTATTCCGGCAGCTCACAGATGCGGTCGAACAGGTCGGAGCCGATCGCGTCATAGAAATACTTGCACTGCAGAATCTTCGGCGACTGCGACAACCCTTCGATCAGGCAGCGGCGGAAGCCGTCATCCTTGACGCGCGGCGCGATCTCGCCGCGCGGTTGATATATCCCGGCCGTACTCATGCTGCGTCCTCCGCAAGGCGGATGCCGCTGAACTGCCAGCGGGCCGATGCCGGAAAAAAGTTTCGATAGGTGGCGCGGGCATGGCCCGCAGGTGTGGCGCAAGAACCGCCGCGCAAGACGTTTTGCCCGACCATGAACTTGCCGTTGTATTCGGCGAGGCTGCCGTCGAACGGTTTGAAGCCGGGATACGGGTCATAGGACGAACGCGTCCATTCCCACACATCGCCGAACAGCTGCGTCAGGCCGGTGGTCGCAGCGGAGTGCGGATGCACATGCATCGGATCGAGGAAGTTGCCCTTCATCGGCTGATCCTGTGCGGCGGCTTCCCATTCGAATTCGGTCGGCAGGCGCTTGCCCGCCCACGCGGCATAGGCAGCGGCTTCGTAGAGACTGACATGCGTCACCGGTTCATCCGGCGACACCGGACGCACGCCGTTCAGGGTGAACATCTTGCCTTCATCGAGCCAGTAGAGTGGCGCGGTCCAGCCTTCGCTCTGCGCCATTGCCCAACCGTCGCTGAGCCAGAACTCTGGCCGTGTGTAACCGCCATCCTGCATGAAGCTCATATACTCACCGCAGGTGACGGGCCGCGATGCCAGACGATAGGGGCGCAGCAGCACCTCGTGCTGCGGGCCTTCGTTGTCGAACGCGAAGTCTTCGCCATCATGGCCGATCGGGGCAACGCGGCCGGGACAATCCACCCATTCCATGTCGGGCGCATGACGCACGGTCTGCAGACGATGCGCGACGTAGGCGGGGAGCAACGGGTTCTGGAAGAACGCGTGCTTGATGTCGGTCAGGATCAATTCCTGATGCTGTTGCTCGTGGTTAAGGCCGAGCACCACGAGCTGCGCAACGCGCTCATCGCCGATCTTGCCGATGAAACGCTCGAGCGCGTCGTCGAC
>DATAHD010000374.1:0-51077 GCA_036263395.1 Rhizomicrobium sp.
CCACTTCGGCCCGTTGTCCGTCATGTGGAAATGATCCTCCAGCCGGATACCGAACGCGCCCGGCACGACGATCATCGGCTCGTTCGAGAAGCACATGCCCGTCTCGAGCGGCGTTGCATCGCCGCGCACGAGATTCGGCGCCTCATGGATGTCGAGCCCGATGCCGTGCCCCGTGCGATGCGGCAGACCGGGCAGGCGATAGTCCGGCCCAAGCCCCGCTTTCGCGATCACGCCGCGCGCCGCTGCGTCGACACTCTCGCACGGCGCACCTGGCCGCGCTGCTGCGAACGCCGCTGCCTGTGCTGCTTTCTCCAAGGCCCATATCTCGCGCATCTGCTTCGTCGGTTCGCCGAACACATAGGTGCGCGTGATGTCGGAATTGTAACCGTCGATGGTGCAGCCGGTGTCGATCAGCACCACATCGCCATCCTTCAGCGCGCGGTCGCCTTCACCGCCATGCGGCAGCGAGGTGTCCTCCGCAAACGACACGATGCAAAACGAATTTCCGCCATCCGCACCCAACCGGCGGTGCTGCTGATCGATGAAGCGCATCACGTCGGACGTGCGCATCCCCGCCTGCAGGCTCGCCCATGTCCGGCGATGCACTTCCAGGGTCAGGTTCTTCGCATGCTGCATCAGCGCGATCTCGGTCGCCGATTTGCAGCGGCGCAGCCGGTTGATCAGCGGCCCCGCATCCGCCAGCCGCTCCTCGCCCAACGTGCGGCGCAGCCCGAGATAGACGAACAGGGCCACCTGATCGTCAACCGCGATCTTGCCGCGCGCGACCTTGCCGATCAGCGCGTAGGGGCTCTCTTCTTCTTCCCAGGTGTGGATGTCACCCGGCACACCGGTAATCTGGCTGACCTTGTCGCGCTCGAAGCCGGGGCAGATGTAGTCGATGCCGCCGCTCGCATGCACCACCACGCCGGTGAAACGCTCTGACGGATGCCATGACATGCCTGTGAAGTAGCGTAGGCTCGCCGTCGGCCCGATCAGCGCCGCGCCGATCCCCTGTCCGCTCATCAACGCCCGCAGGCGGTCCAGCCGGCTCCGGCGTTCGTCCATTCCGATCGGCAGCGGCTTGTGGGGATGCATGTCGTTCATTTCATCAAAGAACTTTTACGCCGTTCCACGATCAAAATTGCGCGCGCGCCTGTCAAGCGCACTTGCGAACCGGGGCGCGCGGGTTCATCTGAGGTTCAGGAACCGCGGCAGATCATCCGCCCTGGAGGACCGTCATGACCAAGCTACTCGTCATCGCCGCTGCGGCGCTCGCCATCGGCACGCAGGCTGTTGCCGCCCCCGTCTGCCTCGACAGCATGCACATCGACCGCACCAAGGTGCCGGACGCCAAGCACATCGAATTTCACATGCAGGATGGATCGGTGTGGAGCAACGAGCTGAAGAATCGCTGCCCGGGTCTGCTGTTCAACGGCTTCATCTATGAGCCGTTCGCGGGCCGCGAAGTGTGCGAGAACCTGCAGAGCATCCGCGTGATCCAGGATCACCAGGTCTGCATGCTTGGTGCCTTCACCAAGATCAAGCCGGCCCGCGGGGCGTAAGAGCAGCCGGCTTCGTCAGAAGCCGGTGCTGACCCAGTCGATGACGTTCAGGATGAAACTGACCGTCGACGCCGTGATGATGACGGCAACCAGTGCGATATGCGGCAGGAAGATCCGCGGCAGACGCAGGGGGATGGACACCACGGTGTCCTTGCTCATCACGTCGATGCGCACCGGGTCCTTCACGGCAGCACCCGCTCGTTGCGCGTCTCGGTGCGGCGGCCGCACAGATGCCAGTCGGTGTCGCCGACCCGGTTCTTGCGCGCGGCGATGCGGCGCGAGCCTTTGCGCCAGATGCCTTTGCACGCGATGCGGTTGGTCCCCATCTCGCAGCGCCGCCAGGCGGACGGCGCATTGGTCAGGTGTTCGCCGCGAAACCCCCGGCTGGGCGAAGTACCTGCATTGCGCGCCTGCGCCATGCCGGTCCGCACTTTCACCGACGCCCGAAGAGAACGATCGCTACGCAAAGGTTCGCTGACTGATTCGCTGCCCGCTGAGTCTAGCGAAGCCGGAGTCACGTGCAGCAGAAAGTCGATGGCATCGAGCGCCGTCGCCATCCATCCATCCGAACGTATGTCTTGAAATACTGGTACCGATTGTCCGTTCATTCTGAACGCCCTCGCTTCTGCGAGACCTATTCAGTTCACGAACGCGAACATGGCGCCTTGAAAAAAATCAACGGTCTCGCGTTACTGACTGCGTCTGATTTTTCTCCAAGCAGAATCCCTTAAGCGATTCTCCCAGCTATCGGATTCGTCGATTCACCATAATGCTCCGGCCACGATTTAGAACTTTTGCGCGGGCGGGCAGATGTACCAGATTGCACAGATCATCAAATTCCTGGCATCGCCCTTCGTCGCCGCCGCGCATGCTCTCTCACCTGCGATTGCACAAGCGGCTGGGCGCGGTCAGCAGGACAGCGATTTTCTTGTCGCAGGCTTCGTCATCTCGACATTGCTGATCGGCACGGCCTGCGTCTGGTGGGCGGCCTGGTCGCATGCCCGCCTCTCCAACTTCCGCATCGCCAAGAACACCGACGACTCCCGCATGCGGGGCATGGTGCGGTTCCGCGATGCGCTGCTGCTGGAAAGCGACCTTGTGGCGGCGGTGCTGGGCAACGAACTTGCCAGCCCCATCAGCTATGGCGGTGGGGCCGAACTCATCCAGGCTTGCATCAAAGGCCCGGACGCCGCGATCTTTGCGACATCGCTCAACGCCCTCCTGAAATCCGGCATCGCGTTCGAACTGCGCGCTCGCACCGGCGACCACCGCCGCTTTTTGGCCCGGGGCAAGCCGATCGGCCGCCGTGTTGTGATCTTCTTCAAGGAGATTGCCGCAGTCGAAGAGCGCGCGATCGACTTCCCCGCCATCCTCTCCAGCGTCCCGGTTCCGATCTGGGTGCGCGAGCAGCAGGACCTCTCCCTCACCTGGGCCAACCCGGCCTTCCTCGACGCCGTGCACGCCGACACGCTGGAAGCCGCACGCTGCAGCAACGCCCAGATCGACCGTTCGGAACCGGATCTCTCGGCCGGCGCCCGCGAAGGCGTCGAAGTGTCGAATGCCCGCCGCTATGTTTCCGTCGGCTCGGAACGCCGCGCCATCTCGATCAGCCTCAACAACCTGGGCGATGCCGGTATCGTCGGTGTTGCACTCGACGTCACAAGCGCGGTGCGTGCCGAAGGCGAAGTCGCGGCGCCTGCCATCGCGTTCCGCGACATGATGGATCGCATGCCGCACGGCCTTGCCCAGTTCGGCCGCGACCGCCGCCTCACCCGTTACAACCGCGCCTATGCACAGTTGTGGTGCCTCGATGTCGATTGGCTCGACAGCAAGCCGACGCTCAGCGACGTGCTCGATCGCCTGCGCAATGCCGGCCGTTTGCCGGAGCAGCGCGAGTTCAACACCTGGAAGCAGGAACAGCTCAACCTGTTCGACGACCAAAGCCTCTCGATCGACACGATCTGGCATGCGCCAAACGGCAAGAGCATTAAGGTTAAGGGCGCCGCCGATCACACCGGCACCGTCTTCTTCCAGTTCGAAGACATCAGCGATCTGTTCCGCCTGCGCGGTGAGCTCACGCTTCGCACCGAAGTGCAGCGCGCCACGCTGGAGACGTTCGAGGACGGCATCGCGATTTTCGGCGCCGATGGCCGCCTCGCGATGCACAACGCGAACTTCGCCAAATCCTGGAGCCTGACGGACAAGGAGCTGAGCGGTGCGCCGCACTTCACCCAGGTCGCTGAGATGTGTGCGCAGCGCAAGGGCCGTGACGGCATCTGGGACATCGTCTCCGCCGGGGTGATCTCCGGTGAACCGCAACGCTATGCGGAGTGGGGCCGCGCCATTCGCGCCGACGGCCGCATCTTCTCGCTCGCGTTCTCGTCTCTTCCTGATGGCGGCGTAGCGGTTGTGTTCAAGGACATCACGGACCTCGAGCGTTTTGCCGAAGAGCTGCGCAACAAGCCGGAGATCGCCGCATGATGCCGTTTGCTCAGGTTCTCTCGAAGACGACCGTGGATCGCGCCGCAGCGTCCAGCAACATCCTCGTCATCAACGGCCATCCGGATCCGAGGCCGGAACGCTTCTGTGCGGCGCTATGTGCCGCTTATGTGGCGGGGGCGCGGGCAAGCGGGACCGCGGCGCGTCTGCTCTCCGTCGGTGCTTTGCCAGCCCTCGGACCGGGCGCCGACCTGTCCAAAGCTAGCGAGGCTTTGTCATGGGCAACGCATCTTGAGCTTGTTTTTCCGCTTTGGCTCGATCGGGCACCGATGCAGCTGCGCCGTTTCCTGGAGCAGCTGGGCCGTGCGGACGTGCTTGCGAACACCAGTGCCAGTGCCATTGTGACGATGGAAATGCCGGCGCTGTTCCAGCGTTCACCCGGGCGGTCGGGCGCCGACGATCATGCGGAGCGCCTCGGTTTGCCGGGGATCGTGATCGGCAATCCCGTCTTCATCGGCAGCGTCAACGTCATCTCCGACGCCTGCAGGAAAGATTGGCTCTCCCGCACGCATGCGCGAGGCCGTGGGGACTAAAACGCACCGTTCGGGGAAGCGTCAGGCCGCTTTCTTATCGCGTGCCACGGTAAGCGAGTTCTGCGCCACGACGATGCACTCGATCCAGGACAGCAACTCGCGCGGTTCGAACGGCCGGCGCAGGATGTCGAGCACGCTGGCCTTGGCGATACGCCCGTGTTCCAGCATCTCGCCCTGATCCGCGATCAGGATCGCGGGCAGGTCGATACCCTGATAGCGCAGCATTTCGAGCAGCGTCAGGCCCCGGCTGCCGGGAAAATCGATGATGACGCACAGCGTCTGGGGATGGTCACGGAGCTGCCGCCGGATATCGGCGTTGTCGATGTGCCAGACGTCGAAGCCGCATTGCTGCAGCAGCGATTCAATGTGCGAAAGCGTTCCGGTTGCACCGTCGAACAGGCAGATTGCTGGCTTGGACATATCGCGCTCGCTCCGGAGCAGACAAAAATCAATGTTGCCAGCATTGCGAAGTTCAGGCGGCCGCACAATTCGGAGTTTCCCCTAGTCGCCCTCTGCGACCCTCTTAAGGCATTTCCCTTAGGGGTATTTCCCGAATGGAAACGTGGTTCCCGGAGTCGCAGCATCTCCCTGCAAGCCTTCGATCTCATCGGGCAGGCGCCGTGGTCGTCAGAGACGCAGGCACTTGTGAGCGCGACGGCAAGACGAACTTCTTACGGGGAAAAACGAACATGCGCATTCTGTTGATCGAAGACGACGCGGTGGTGGCTCGCAGCGTCGAGTTGATGCTGGCGTCGTCCGGTTTCGGCATCGAAGTAGCCGATTGCGGCGAAGATGGTCTCGATCTCGCCAAGCACTACGACTTCGACGCCATCGTGCTCGATATGCACCTGCCCGACATGAGCGGCCAGCGCGTGATCCAGCGCTTGCGCACCATGAAGAACACGATCCCCGTGCTCGTCCTCTCCGGCGACAGCAACATGACGTTGCGTGTGCAGGCGCTGAGCCACGGTGCCGACGACTTCATGACCAAGCCGTTCCACAAGGAAGAGCTGGTCGCCCGTCTCCACGCCATTGTGCGCCGCTGCAATGCGCATACGCGTTCGGCCATCACTGTCGGCGAACTCGTTGTCGATCTCGACACCAAGACGGCGTCGGCCTGCGGCACTGCTCTGCCGCTGACGACCAAGGAATATCAGATGCTGGAGGTGCTGTGCCTGCGCCGCGGCATGACGCTCAGCAAGGACGCGCTGCTCAACCACCTCTATGGCGGCATGGACGAGCCGGATCAGAAGATCATCGACGTTTTCATCTGCAAGCTGCGCAAGAAGATCGCCGCCGCCGCCGGTCATCCCTACATCCAGACGGTCTGGGGCCGCGGTTATCAGGTCGTCGAGCCCGGCGCGGTGGCGCAGGCCGCCTGAGCGTGACGCTGGCATCGGGAACGGGCGGCGCTATCATGCGCCATGGACCGCCGCCACGCCCCGACCGACCTCTCGCATTTCGAGCGCCATGGCTGGGTGCTGATCGAGAACCTGCTGCGCCCCGATGAGATCGAGGCCGCGTATCCCGGCCTCTTCGCGCTCTATCCGACACCCGAGCAGTATCACGGTGGCGCCGACGATCCGCGCGCCGCGGCGTTTCGCAAAGACGCCGACGTGCCGGCCAATCAGGGCGACGACCCGGCCTTTCGTCCCGCGCAGTTCTACGGGCTGAAGGAATTTCCCTTCACCGATCAGACGCTCAACCTGCTCGCGATCCATCCCGCGATCATCGCGGTCGCCGAAGACCTGTTGCACACGCGCGATGTGCGCCTCTATCAGGCGGAGACGTTCGCGAAATACACCGGCGTCACGCAATACGATCAGCCATTCCACGCCGACTACACCAACCACACGATGCTGCCGCCGCGCCGCGACGGGCGCTACCGCCAGCTGCAGATGTTTCTCTATTTGTCGGATGTCACGGAGGCGCATGGCGCAACCCGCATCGTCAGCCGCGAGTGGACGGACGACGTGCCGGTGATGGCGCTGTCGTTTCCGGCGGCACGCGTGCCGCGGGAGCGCAAGCGCGACTGGCACGCGGCATCGGTCAGCGCCGCCGGTCCGCGCGGTTCGCTTCTGATCTACAGTGCCGACGTCGTGCACCGCGGCAGCAGCATGAGCTTTCCGAACGGCGGCCGCTTCTTCTTCAACCTTGCCTACAAGTCCGCCGGTGCTGATTGGGTCGGCGCCAATCCGTGGCCGCGCAAAGGCATGGTGGACTGGACGCCGTTCGTGGAGCGCTGCAGCGTCCGCCAGTTGGAGGTGCTCGGTTTCCCGCCACCGGGACACGACTACTGGGACGCCGACACGTTGGCCGGTTGCGCCGACCGCTATCCCGGCCTCGACCTCACGCCGTGGCGCGACGCACTCGCGAAGGATCGCTGACATGGCGAAAGCCGCAAAGAAACCGGAGCAGCCGCCGAGCAAGCGAACCATGGCGGTGCAACAGGCGATCGAAGCCAAACCCGGCGCCACCGCGCACCCCGCCACCGTCAGAGGTGTCACGCTCTACAAGGTGATGAACAAGATGTTCGCCATCCTGTCGGTGCGAAACGACGCGTTCGTCATCCTGAAAAGCGACCCGCATCTCGCCGAGGTTCTGCGCGAACAATACAACGGCATCGGCCACCGCTCCCACCTCGACCGCCGCTTCTGGATCGCCGTGACCATCGACGCCGATGTCCCGTTGAAGCAGACCCGCGCCCTGATCGACCAGTCCTACGACCTGATCCGCGAGGGCCTGACGCGCAAGCAGCAGGCGGAGTTGGACTCTCTTTCTCGCTGACCTGCACGGTAGCGAAGGGCATCGCCCATAAGCTCTTACGGCCGTCGCTTGCCATTCCAGGGGCCAGCGTTGGGCGAGCCCTTGCAATAGCCGTACGTACCGGTGAACCCGGCCGCATCGAACGTAAATGCGAACTTTCCCCAAAAGCGGCCATCGCCGCATGGTTTGGAAGCGGTACTCTGTTCCCAAATTCCGCGAACGATATTGCCGTTCGTTTTCGTGACTGTGACATGACCGTTTTTCTGGCTGTAGGTCCCTTCGGTGGCGCTAAGCTCGAGCATCCCGAAATCGGTATCGAATGTGCCCGTCGTCAAAGATGCTGGCTGTGTGGAGGTGCCAGACCCTGACCATGGTGGCAGGCGGGATCCGGCTGGCCTTCGAAGCGCGCTTATCACGGGGTCAGGCGGTAGCGGCGGCTGGAAGCCGCCGGCTCGCCGTTCGACCGCGGCCTTCATCGGATCGGGCTTCGGCGGGGGAGGTGGCGGCGGTGGATCGGCGCACTTCAGCGGATCGACGAAGTACCAATTGTACTTGTCGTTTGGGTGGTCGAAGTCCCAATTGAACCCTTCAGCATTGCCATTCGCGTCGATGGTGCCGTCATACACGCCGGTTCCGTTGTACTGCTCGACACATCCATCAAAATCGAACGGACAGAAGCCGCCGCTGTGTTCTCCGGACCATTGCACCGACAGGCTGATATGGTCGTGATCAACGGTCCCGGTGATGGTGCCGCCGATGTAGGCTTTCAAAGTCGGCGAATAGAAGGAAGCAGTGCCGGAAAGATGAGCTCCCCTGGGATAGGGGGTGAAGCCGACGGTGAGCCCGTTTGCCTGAATGATTTGCGGAAACCCCTGTGGGTAGTGACGGTAATCGAAGTCCCAGGTTTCGCAGGCTTGCGCAGAAGCGCTACCGCAAACAACAAGAAGTGCGATGCTTGCGTTACGAACGGTGTGCTGCGGCGAGCGAGGCATTGTCTTGCGTTCCGGCATAGGCTCCTCAAGCGTCCATTAGTTCTTGCTGCGACTGGGACCGAGATTATTTTCGGATTGAACCGCAGTGCGCCGCTCAGGCGTCGTACACACGACGTCTCCCGCAAACGCTTCGCGCCAGACAAATCCCGTGATGCAGGTGTTCGGGCCGTAGGCCCCGTTAGTATCCCGCCGGCTATCCGCGGCGCTGTTCTCATTGGCGGCGAGGGAACGTGCCTCCGGTGTCACGCAGACGAAATCGGATGGCCTGGCTTCGCGCCATACATAGCCGGACGTGCACAGCGGCGCACTCACATGGTTTGGGTGAACGATCTTGATCGGCTTAGCCGGTGCGGTGTTTCCGGGCGGAGGCAAGGGCACACCATTCGGAACAAACACCGCGCCCGCACACTGGGGATGCTCAGCCATGCTCCACTTCACCCGGCTGTTCGGATCTCTGAGGTCGAAGTTGCGACCCGTCAGTCTGCCATCCTCGTCGATCGTTCCTTCGTAAACGCCGGTGCTGCGCCAGCGCGCGTAGGGTTCTCCCGCCACTGTGGTGCACGCCGTTACGCTGCACGGCGCAGAGACCCATGAAACGCGAAAGCTCACCCGGTTTCCCGAAACGCTTCCGTCTTGGAGTTGTCCGTTGACCTCGATCTCGGCGTTGGGGTCGTTCTGGTACAAACCCCTGCTGAAATACTTCGCCGTACCTTCGAGTGTCTCGCCGGACTGCCGCAAATCCAGAAGGACGGTGATGCCGTTCCATTGCTTGATCGTTGCCGGGCCGCTGAGACTCCAGCGGTCGCAGGCAGCCGCCGCTGCGTGAGAAGCGCTCGACAGGGCGAACGTTGCAATGAAAGCCGCTTTGACCAGATGGCCCATCGAATGTCTCCAGATTGATGTCGTGAGAGTTGTTGAAGCGGCGTTGACCCGCTATTTCGCGACGGTACCCAATGGCGCGGTGGCGGACGGCGACCTACGGGTGGGGTGGGCGCTGGCCGGCGCTCCGACCGTGTAGGTGCCGGACAGGATCGAGGTGAACGTCACGCCATCGTTGGTGCTGTAGATTTGCCAGCTGTTGCCCGTTGCGAGCGGGTACTGGAATTCGAACATAAACTGCGTGTCTGGTGCCGACGGGTCGCTGACTGAGATGACAAGCTGCGAGCCCAGCCCGGTGATCTTGGCGTTCACACCGCCGCCGAAGGCCGAACTGCAGCCGCCGTCCCTCAAGGAAAAGAGACGGTTGCCCAGTTTGTTGATCACGTAGCGATTGCAGAAGCCATCGAGACTGACCTTGGTGGCCTGGGCATTGGTTGCCGCCAACACCGTCAGGAGTGTGCAGGCCGCAATCGTCGATTTTCGCATGGAGCCTCTCCCGAGTTCGCCAATAGTCCCGCGTGGACGGAGCGAAGCACTCCAGTCACACGCGCTATGGGAGATATTGAGACGCGAAGACCCCGCGGTTTGCTTGACCTTTACCCGACTTTCTTCCGACCTCTTGCCGAAAGTGCGCAGCGTCACCGGATTTCCTGTTCGATGACGTCACAGCTAGTGGCAGCGGTAGGGCAGCTTTTCCGAGGCGCAGAAGTCAGGCCATTGATGTGTTGCGCGCCAGTAGTCGACAAGGCCGAACCGTTCGGCCAGGGCCATAAAGCGCGGATCGGCCCGGAAAGCCTTCATCTCCGGGTAGAACAGGAACATGGTCGTGCGTGATTTGAGCTCACGTCCCTCCAGCACCGCGTATGCGCCATTCACGTCTCCCTCGCGGGACAGGAGGCGCGCCTGCCAATCGAGCGAAAACGTGGCGCACTCCGGAGGAAGGCCAACGGGATGTTGAGCGCCCAAGCGAAGCAAGCTTTGAAGGTATTTGCGCGTGCAGGCGATGGTATTCGCCGGCATCACGTCGCGCGAACGGAGCCAGAAGTTGGCGTCGAGCCGGTGCGGATCATCCCACCAGAACTGCGCTGTCCACCATGTGGAGGGTGACAGATCCGGCATCCGTTCGTCGAGGAAGTCGATCTGCCGCCGCGCCGACGAGAGATTGCCGAGCGAGGCATGAAAGAGGGCACTCAAGGGCCGGACGTCCGGAAAGTTCTGGGTCGTCTCGCCATCAATGCGTTCCAGTACCTCCGCCGCAGCTTTCAGGCGTCCGACCTCGCGCAACATCCCCATATAAGAGAACTTCGCCAAGGGAAGGCTGGGATCGAGCTCTAGCGCTCGCACCAGGTTCTTTTCCCGCTCTGCAAAGCGTGCCTGCGAGCTCAAGCGCAGGCCGAGTGCAAGGTGCGCGCGGGCTGAATCGGGATCGAGCGCAATGGCTTTTGCGGCGGCGCGCTCTGCATCCCGGGAGAAGGCTTCCGCCTCCTTGTCGAAATTCTCGATCCCGCCGGTTCGATCGGCCAGGGCAATCGCTCGCAGCGCATAAGCACCCGAAAGACCCGGCGCTGCGGTCACCAGTTGCCGTGTCACATCGACGGCGTAGTCGTAGTCGCTCAGCACCGCATCGCAGCTGGCAAGGAGCAGCGACAGCTGGGTGTCATTGAGTTGAGGGATTGCCTTTCGGCGTTCGTCTGTTGCGCATTTAAGCGTGTTCGAGACTCTGGCCGCGATCTCCTCGTCGAATCCCGCGAGGTGCGTCTGGGCACGCTCGAAATGACCCGACCAGACGATGGCTCGTGGACGGCCGTTGCTGATCGATACTGTGACGACATACTTCTCGCCCTTGCGCGCTATGGCGCCGCCGAGGTCGAACTCCGATCCACTTGTGTCATTCGCTTCGGACGCATCGACCGCAAGGTGTGCCGCCGTCATGGCTGTCGAGATCGCGTTGCGGGTCTGCATCGAGAGACTTTTGAGTACCGGATCCGCGCCGGCCGTCTGAAAGGAGAGTAGCGCGACTTCTCCGTTTCTCATCTGTGGCGTGCCGAGCATTTGAGTGCCGGCTATCCCGGCAATCAGCAGAACCGCTGCAGCAGCGGCCAAGGCGACCGTCCAACGTCTGAAATTGTTTGCTTGGCCGGCCGCAGGCGAAGCAGGAACTTCAGGTGGAGCCGGTGGTTTCTCCGAGGTCGCATTGTCATCGGCAGGCGTCGGCTCTTCCGTCCGCACGAGAAGCCGAAAGCCGATCTTGGGAAGCGTCTCGATCTCGAAGTGCGTTTCGCCGCCGATCCGCGTCAGTTGACGCGCTTTTGCAACCGCCCGGCTTATCGCATCGTCGCTGACTGAGCGCCCCTGCCAGCACAGGCTCACCAGTTGCTCGCGTGTAACGGTACCGCCATTGGCGCGCGTCAAGGCGAGTAGAACCTCCATCGTCCGAGGTTCGACATGGACCTCTTCGCTCTTCGTGCGCGCCCTGCAGGTGGAGGGGCTGATCAACAGCCCGCCCAGTCGAAAGTCTGCCTCCTGCCCCAGATCAAACCCCGCCATAGTCGCCCGGCTAGGTCGCTGGATCGTGCGGCGGTGCCGACGAATGGCGGAAAGGCAGTTGGGGCAGATTTCGGTGCAACATAGCTCGGTGCTGTGTTGGGCCGCGGAAGCGCGGCCACTTAAGGGACGTGGCCGACGATACCCATGGCCAAAGCGGCCCGCAACGCGCCCCGAACAGCCACGGCGGTGCCATGAATAGCGCTCCATGGGATCGATTGGAGTGGGAGCACAAGCTCCCGGCCGCGTAAAGGACGTGATCGATGGCATGGTCATGGTCTCGTGGCGGCCCACGTTGCCGATATCCTGTTTCCGATCCGATCAATCCGGAGGTTGTCATCCGGTCCGGCCAGTATTTTGATTCAGATCGAGTGCTGACACCCCTCTGAGTCGAGAGGATTGTTCGCATCCATTGAGCTCCCTCAAAGGTTTTTTCCCTTGATCCGTTATGGGGGCACATGGATGCAATTCAGCTATTCGAGCGATTGGGCGCCGCCTTGGCGATCGGCTTTCTGATTGGGATCGAAAGGGGCTGGGATGAACGCACCGCGAAAGCCGGGGCGCGGACGGCAGGTGTTCGCACCTTCGCGCTAATCGGTTTGCTTGGCGGTGTCGTTCAAGCTCTCTCTGGTTTCAATCCCTTGCTGCCCGCCGTCGCAATCGCTGCATTCACCATTGCTTTTGCGGCATTCGCGTGGACGGAAAATCAAGCGAGCGACACCCATTCTGCGACAGGCTTTGTAACTGGTGTGCTGACGTTCGCACTGGGGGCACTGGCCGTTTACGGTGCCGTGGCCGAGGCAGCCGCAGCGGCCGTTGCTGCCGCTTTGCTGCTTGCCGAACGTCAGGCTTTGCACACGTTCCTCGAGAGGCTGCGTTGGTCAGAGCTGCGTGCCGCACTTGTTCTCCTCGCTATGACCATAATTTTGTTGCCAGTTCTCCCAAATCGACCAGTCGATCCCTGGCATTCGCTGAATCCCTATGAGCTTTGGGCCATGACTGCCGCGATCGCTGCTCTATCCTATGGCGGGTATGTGTGCGTCCGCGTTCTTGGAGAGCGGCGCGGTCTGCTCGTCGGAGCGTTGGTTGCCGCGCTGGTCTCGTCCACCGCAGTTACGGTGAGCTATGCAATGCTGCCGAGACCCGATCGCGACACGCGGGCAGCAGTATCTGCGGGAATTGCGGGTGCGTGGGCGATGTCATTGATGCGCATGTCTGCCGTCGCGTTGGTTCTGTCACCTGCGTTGATCGCGTACCTTGTGCCTCCATTCGCGATTGCGAGCGCCATTTTGATGAGTGCCAGCACTGTCTGGTATTGGCGATCGGGCGGTATCAAAGACACTCCGGACAATTCTCTGCGCGAACCGTTCGATCTTGGATTGGTGTTGCGCTTCGGCCTACTGCTCGCATTCGTCGTACTGGCTTACAAACTGGTCGCGTCCCATTTTGGCGACGTGGGGATCTTGCCGCTCGCTGCGCTCTCGGGTTTCGCAGACGTGGATCCCATCACGCTCACGGTTGCGAAGTCGGTCGGTTATGCTGTCTCGCCTGAGCGCGCGACAACGCTTATTTTGTTGGCAGGAACCACGAACTTTCTGACACGCGCTGTAATCCTGTCGGTCACCAAAGATTGGCGATTTGCGTTGCCATTGGTTGGCTTGGGCGTCTTGGCGCTCGGCTGCGCTTGGATTAGCGTGACCTGCGGAATTCACTTTTCTTGACTGCCGAATTCCCGCGACGGTCAAACTCCTGAATGCGGTCAGGGATGTTCAGCTGTGTCTCTCCGAATGGACTGGCGATGGACGCATGCGGTCTTCCGCTTTGAAATATCGCTGGGCCAGTGAGAGAAGCTCCGCATCTGTTGGGTGGTCAAGCGTTTCGACCCCCGCAATCCGTTCGGCGATCGATGGTTCGCGGACACCCAAATATGCTTTGAGCTGCCACTTCACCTGGCTTGGGCCGGTGATCAATAAGGTTTCGGCGCCTTCAACACCCTGTGCCACCGCACCCAGGTAGGCGTCATCTTCATAAACATGACCGGAGCCTATTTCGCCAGCTTTGTGATGCAGCCGCTTTTCGGCTTGCGCATTGCGGACGATTGCGTTGTTGTGCTCGGAGCGGTTGAACGTGATGATGTGCGCGCTCTTGTGGTCGATCCATACGATCGCGTGACAATTGTCCATTGGGGTACCTCCTATCCAACGACCGAAATGACTTTAAAAGGTCGCTGAATGCCGTCGTTCTCTGTTATCGAGACATATGCACCGGGCAGAAGGTGATGGCGGTCGAGTTTGAAAATAGGCGCGTCGTCTGAATGGGTTTCGGGGTCGTAATCCAGACGCCATCCGTGTCCCAGATGACGAAGGTAGCCTGTTCTATCCTGTTCGCCGGGCCAGAACCGCCGCACAACGCACTTGTCTTTCTCTGCACGCCAAAGCTCCGCCGATAGCGAACCGTCGGCATTTAGCGGGGCCGTCAACTCATAGCCATGCTCTTGGCTGCCATCCGGAAAACCGGCACACCGCGCAAGCTCCAGCCGAACTTGCTTCAAATGGGGTTGGGTGCTCATTGCGCCGCCCTCAATGCGCCATCAGAACGGGAAGCTTCGCATGCCATTTTATTTCGGTGGTTACACCGCCGAGAACGGCTTCCGCGAAGCGGTTGTGCCCATACGCGCCCATGACGAGGAGGTCGGCGCCACCATCGTGTGCGGCGTGCATAATTGCCTCGGCAGTGCGTTGATCCTCGCGTTTGACGCGGCGTATGTCGCTCACGACCTGGTGCAAGGCGAGAAAATCTTTCGCATCGGAAGCAGGGACGCCGTTTCCACGAACCGGGTCTATCTCAAGGAGTTCGACCTTCTGAGAATGCCGTAGGAAAGGCATTGACGTTGTGAGGGCGTGTGCGCAGGGGGAACTCCCATCCCAGGCAATGCACACCTTGCCGGTCAGCGAAACCGGTACCGTCGGGACCACCAATACGGGGCGTTCGGTGCGGATCAAAGTCTCGACAAATGCCTCGTTAGCCTCCGAAAAGACGTCGGGGCCAAGAGAGGAAAAAACGACAAGGTCCGATAGCCGGGCGTAGAGACCCGTCCGCAATGCAAAAAAGCCCATATCCTCTTTAAAAGAACAGGTTACGCGGTCCTTGCGCTCCGGCTGTTTCACCAAAGTCGCGCCTTCCAGCTTCGCCGCTGCAGCAAGCGCCTCCTGTGCCCGTTTTGAAGCTTGCCGATTGGTCTCCGCAATCGCCTTCTCAATGCTATCGATCGCCGAAGGATCAATGGGAGCGCCGACATACGGAATCGCATATCGCGGATCCTGTGGCACATAGAGCGCCTGAACGTGAGCTGCGAAGGGCCGCGCCGCGACCATAGCGGCTGCCAGTGCCAGGCCGTCTGACAATGCACCCGAAACGGGCACCAGAATTTTTGCGATCGTCATAGCTGCCTCCTACTCGTTGCCTTCGCCCTGCGCGATGGCGCGCAGCGCGACGATGTTGCGTACGATCATTTCGTGGCGGCTCGGGGTAACGATCAGGTTTTTCTGTTTGAAGTCGGTCAGTGTCCGGCACACTGTCTCGATGGTCAGGCCCAGATAGTCAGCAATATCCTGGCGTCCCATGGGCAACTGAAATTTCTGGCCGCCCTTGGCGTGGCAGCGCTCCATGAACTGCGTTATGAAGGATGCAACGCGTTCGTGTGCCGTCTGGCAGCCGAGCATGACAAGGTGATTCTGCGCCGCCCACAAATCACGGCGCAGAGTTGTCACAATGGCGTCCCGTACAGCAGCCTTCTCGTGCCCCAGGCGGGCGAGGCTCGAGCGCGGATAGCAGATCAATGTGACTTCGGTCAGTGCTTCCGCGGTCACGGTGTAGTCATCAGACCAGTCGAGGCCGAACAGGTCGCCGGCCAGCGCGAAATCGGCAATCTGACGGCGGCCGTCGAGCATCACCTTGGAGAGCCGGACTGCGCCGCTCATCACTTTGTAACTGTACTGCGCGAAGTCACCTTCGTTGAAGATCGTGGCATGGCGGGCTGCCTGGGAGACGATGCCGATCGCTCGCAATGGATCTTCGCCAAAATGCTCCTGAGTGGGGGCTGGCTTGCGAGCTGCTACTGCATGTGTCTGCAAATTCATGATCAATCCCTCCATCGACGAGAAGAGATTGAGCCGATCTGCTCGGGCCGAATATTGTATATGTCACGTACGTAATATTCCCAATAGCCAGGCAAGGCCCTTGGAAATCAGCCCGTTCTGTTCGTCAGAGCCTGCACAGCTGCCGCGATTTCCGCGGTAATATCGATCCGGTTGCTGCGATGCGGGATGGTGTTGGCCGTGAGGATATCCATCGGACCCGACGCTATCAGACGTTCAAACGCGCCTGGCGCGAAGACGGCGTGCACGCAAAGGCAATAAGGACGAATGTTTAGCTCACCGCGAACCAAGGCGACTGCTTTTGCCATCGTTTCTGCGGTGGATGCGATATCGTCTATCAAAACGGGCATCTTTCCTTTTTGAGGCAGACCCGAGTTCGAGATTGAAACCTGTGCGTCGCCCTGACGTTCTTTGCTGAGCGCTATGTACGAGGCCCCGCAGAGGCTGGCGATCTCTTTGATCCACTGTGCACTTTCGCGGTCCGGCCCGATTATCAGTGGCGACGAAAGGTGCTCGAGAATCCATTGCGCAAAGGCTGGTGCCGCACTCGCTTTCGCGCACGGAATATTGAAAACCTCGGCAAGGTCGCCTATCCGGTGCAAATGTGGATCGACCGTCACCAGCCAGTCGAAGTGCTGCGAGATTTCGTTTGCGAAGAGCCGCGCCGATACAACGTCACCCGGCAAGAAATGCGTATCTTGCCGCATATATGGGAGGTATGGGGCAATTAGGCCCAAGCGTTGGGCGCCGCGCTCCCGCGCGACGGCAGCCGCGAAGACCAATTGCAAATACTTCGAGTTAGGCCGATCCAACACGCATATAATAGCGCACTGTTCGTCGACGTTCTCGGGAAGCGATAGCAGAACCTCTTCGTCCGGAAACACATGTCGATTGATGGGTGCAATGCGCGCCTTGAGCAGCGAGGCAAGACGCGCGGCGATTTGGGCGTCTTCGGGAAAATGTAAGAGCGTCAAGTTCTCAGTCACGACGACATAAGCTCGACAATGTCCGGATTCGCTCGAACGTAATTGAGCGCATAGTCGATCTCGCCCGGTGTGTCGGCATAGACGGTGTACAGCGGTTGCCCTTTGACCACCGGATCTCCCAACCGCGCATGGATATAAATGCCTGCGCTCTTGTCCTCAGGGGCTCCAGCGAGCTTCGCAACGCGCGAGAGCTTTCGGTTGTCGATATTGCTCACAAAGCCGTCATGCGGTGCGAGTACGTCGCGCTGCTGCGCCGCCAGACGCGGTTGGCGCATTCCGCCCTGCGCTGAGCAGATGGCAACAAATTTGCGCCATGCCTCGCCGCTGGCAAGTGTGCCTGCTGCTACATCGACGCCATGGCCAACTTCGGCGACGCCCCCAACTTCGAGAAGGCTGGCCGCCAGCAATAGCGCGTGTTCGCGCAGGTCGCAGGGTGCATCAGGCTCGCTCTTCAACACCGCAAGTACGTCATTTGCTTCTAACACGGGACCGATGCCGCGACCGACCGGTTGAGCGCCGTCCGTGAAATGAATTCGTACGGTCATTCCGAAGCTTGAAGCCGCATCCATTAGAGACGCCGCAAGAGACCGCGCTGCTTCCTGACTCCGAATCTTCGCCGTGGGACCAACGGGCATGTCGATCACCAGATGTGTGGCACCAGCCGCGATTTTCTTCGACAGAATCGACGCAACCATCTGGCCCTCGGCGTCGAGATCGAGAACCCGCTCTACGCGGATTAAAACATCGTCTGTCGGACTGAGCCGCATAGCGCCGCCCCAGGCAATGCAACCGCCTTCTTTTTCGACCACCTGCCGCATCTCTCTAATGCTGAGATTGACCGGCGCGATCGTTTCCATTGTGTCGGCTGTGCCGGCGGGGGACGTGATGGCTCGCGATGAAGTTTTTGGAATAGTGAGGCCGCAAGCGGCGACGATGGCGACGACGATGGGAGTTGTTCGGTTCCCCGGTAGGCCTCCCACGCTGTGTTTGTCCATTATGGGCGTGTCGCCCCAATCTACTGTCTCGCCAACCCGCACCATCGCGGATGTGAGGGCCCTGATCTCTGCCTGGTCTAGCGGCCGCGCTGCACAGGCGGTCAAAAAGCTGGAGAGTTGAATATTGGAATAGTCGCCTCGAGTCACATCGGAAATGATTTCGCCGAATGCGCGCCGAGAAAGGGAGTGCCCAAACAGTTTGCTTCGCACATGTCCGAATGACTCCACTGGGGGGGCGTGTGCAATTGAAACGGGATCTCCGTTGTTCAGGCTCAGCGAGTTCCAGGCCCAGTCAGACAAACCAATTTCGTCAGGATGCAAAAAGTCACCACTCACAGGGAAGAGTGATGCAACGACCCGCTTGCCGTTTGCTTCAATCAGGACTCGATTATGTGCGGACAATCCCTCCGAGCGGCAAACGCGGCTATCCCGCCGTACGAATATGTGCGCTTGCTCAAGCGTTTCTATGCCAAGCCGTTTTGCCCTTAAGGATGACCCGAAGCTGGAGTTGTGCGCACTCCTCATGCGATAGCTACTTTTTCGCGATACTCCGGCACAACGCATTCCCAGTGCAGCTCATCCTCGATCCGCTTGCGAAGGGCATCCGACGCCTCTGGTTCGCCATGGGTGATGAAAGTGACGTGCGGTGGACGTGTGAAGGTCCGAAGCCAAGCGAGGATCTCGTCGGCGTCGGCGTGGGCGGACAACATGTCGAGGTTTCGTACCTCCGCTTCGACCGGTATCCACTTGCCATGGATTTTGATGGCTTTGGCTCCTGACACCATTGCCGCACCGCGAGTGCCTCCCGCTTGAAAGCCGGTGAACAAGATGACGTTGCGGTGGTCGGAGGCGTAATCCTCGAGGTGATGAAGAACGCGGCCCCCGGTCGCCATGCCACTGGCGGATACGATCACCTTGGGCATGCGCATACTGTCCAGCGCTTTCGACTCTTCTGAAGAACGGATGTAACGCGCTGAGGAAAAGACAGCTTTGACCGTGGCCGCTGAAAGCCTGTGATCGGCGTGGTGATGTTGAAAAATATCTGTGGCGTCGATCGCCAGGGGACTGTCGAAAAAGATCGGCAAGTCTGGAATGCGCTGCGCCTTACGCAGGTTGTACAGATGAAATAGAAGCAACTGTGATCTGCCCACGGCGAAGGCCGGGATGATGACAGAGCCGCCGCGTGCGGCAGCTCTGGCTATGACATCGGCCAACGCGTCTTCTGCGCTCTCTGCAGAGTGTCTGCGGTTTCCATAGGTAGACTCAAGTACAAGAACGTCAGCCTCGGGACCGTTTTCCGGGGGCGGCATAAGCGGGTCATTTGGGCGACCGAGATCTCCGGAAAAAAGTATGGTTCGACCAGCGATGCCGATCGCGATCATAGCTGCTCCGAGGATATGGCCGCCGCGCAGGAAGCGTGCAGTCATCCCAGGCGCAAGTGAGATTTCTTTGTCGAAGGACACTGGCGAAAGAAAGCGCAACGCTTTCTCCGCATCCTCCTTCGTATAAAGCGGTAGCGCGGGATGGTGTTTGGAAAAGCGGTGTCGATTGGCGAATACGGCGTCCTGCTCTTGCAGGTGACCGCTGTCGGGAAGCAGAATGCCGCAAAGATCGCGCGTGGCATCTGTGCAGGTTACCCGCTTGTGGAAGCCATTCTTGACCAGAAGAGGAAGATAGCCTGAGTGGTCCAGGTGCGCATGGGTCAGCAAGACATGGTCAATGCTTGCCGGCGGCACCGGCAGGGGCGCCCAGTTGCGAAGCCGCAATTGCTTGTAGCCTTGAAAGAGGCCGCAATCCACAAGGACGCGGCTGCTGTCATGTTCGATCAAATACTTGGAGCCTGTGACCGTACCCACGCCGCCGAGAAATGTGATATCCATCCTTCAACCCGCTAGTAAGCGATCTTTTTAGAGCGATCTCTCTGACCCGGTTCTGATGTGAATCAATAGCCGTTGTTGACCCGGATCAAAGACACTGCGGTCGCCGGTACCAAAGTCTCTCGAAACGGAGACTTATTGTGAAGCACGTGGTTGTCGTTGCTCACCCGAAGAGCAGGAGCTTTATTGGGACGATGGCTACGACTTATGCCGCGGAAGCACGCCACCGTGATCTTCAGGTCGA
This sequence comes from Rhizomicrobium sp., assembly GCA_036263395.1. GTDB lineage: Bacteria > Pseudomonadota > Alphaproteobacteria > Micropepsales > Micropepsaceae > Rhizomicrobium. The sequence goes on from DATAHD010000374.1 coordinate 20,035, forward strand.
AGTGCGTGATCTTTATGCGATGGATTTCGATCCGCGGTTAAGCGCCAGTGAGTTGCCTGGAGCGGATGGAAGTCTTCCCGCGGACCTGCTGCGGGAGAGAGAGCTGTTGGCAGATACCGCCGTTTTCGCGTTCTTCTATCCGTTCTGGTTCAATGCACCCCCCGCGATCCTGAAGGGCTATATGGAGCGCGTGTTCGGTCTTGGCTTCGCCTATGAACCCGTCGCTGGCGGCACCAAGCCCCTCCTTGGCGGGCGGAAGATGCTTGTTGTGTCATCCTCGGGGGCGCCGCGCGAGTGGGTTGAAGGTACGGGTGCATGGGAGGCGGAGCGGCAGATTTTCGATACCCATTTCGCGGCCGTCTGTGGGCTCGAACTCATTGATCATCTTCACTTCGGTAGTATCCTGCCGAATACGCGGTCCGATTTTGTGGAAGCGTGTGCGGATCGAGTCCGCAGTGCCGTGCAGAAGAATTTCTGAGGTTAAAGCGGGATGTTGCGACACTTTGCATGGATGTTGCTTATTTGCGGTGTGTCGGCCGGCGCCGTTGCGGTACCTCGGGCGGTTGCCAGTACGGCATATGATTCCGCGTCTATCAGTGACGGCGCATTGGTGGCCGCACGCGAATGCTCGGTCTGTCATGCCATCGGTAAGGAAGGCGCAAGCCCGCGGCCCGATGCACCGGTATTCCGCCACATCCTCTCCCGTTATCACAGCGAGACATTGGAGGCCGAGCTTGCGCAAGGGATCAAGGTATCCCACCCGATGCCGGAATTTCAGCTGAACCCAAAGGCCGTCGATGACCTGATCGTCTACCTGAAGTCGATCCAGCAATAGGCGTCAGGGCTCGTCATCGAGCAGAATGCGCCGTGCATCGCCTTCAGGATCCTCGAACTGGCCGCTAGACATGGCCCAGAGGAGCGTAGCGAGACCGCTACCCGCGAGAATCAGCGCAGCACCAATCAGCATCACAAGCGCCGCTGTCATGGCCGCTGCCGATCTGCGGACAACCGCAAAGCGTTGAGCGTCACCAGCAAGGACGACGTCGCCATCGCCACGGAGGCGATGAGCGGCGTTACCATGCCCAGCGCCGCCAGTGGGATGGCGACCGCGTTGTAGAGCGCGGCAATGGAGAAGTTCTGCAATGCTCGTGCCCGCGCCTGCCGGGCCATGTCGATACAGTCGGCAATCGGGCGCAGGGAAGCGCCGCGCAAAACGATGTCGGCCTGCATCTCGGCCGCGTCGATCGCGCTGGCCGGTGACATCGAGACATGGGCGCAAGCAAGGGCGGCGGCATCATTGAGCCCATCGCCAACCATCAGCACGCGGCGGCCGGAGGCGCGCAGTTTCCGCAACTCCTCCACCTTGCCGGTTGGCGTGATTTCGGCCGCCCAATCTTCGATTCCGGCCGATGCCGCAGCTTGTTGGACGACCGGCGCGCGGTCGCCGCTAAGCATCTGGATGCGCAAGCCGCGCTTGCGCAAGGCCAGAATAGTTGCCCGCGCATCGGCACGCATGCGGTCGCCAAAGGTGAAGCGCGTGACGTGGCCGTCGCCTTGCCGATAGCAGAGCACGCTTGCCGTATCTTGCATGTTCTGGCCGGCACCGATCCAGGTGGCATTTCCCAGCCGTTCGACAACGCCATCCGCATGCTCGGCTTCGATGCCGCAGCCGGCGATCTCCCGCACACGCTCGGCAGCCGGGCCTTCACCGGCGGCCATTGCCAGCGCGCGCGCAAGCGGATGCTTGCTGGCGCGTGCCAGCCTGGCGGCAGCTGCCAGCGTTGCCGCATCAACCTCCGGCGCGTTCTGCAGAACAGGTTTTCCCTCGGTTAGCGTGCCGGTTTTGTCGAATACGACGGTATCGATCTCGGCCAGCCGCTCAAGCGCATCACCCGACTTCACAAGCACGCCACGTTGGAAGAGCTTACCCGTCGCCACCACCTGAACCGCTGGCACGGCGAGCCCCAGCGCGCAGGGGCAGGTGACGATCAACAGCGCGACTGCGTTGGTGAGACCGACTTCCCAACCGGCATGCAGAACGAAGAACCAGGACATGAAAACAGCCAGCGCAAGGCCGTGCACCAGCGGCACATAGAGCGCGGCGGCGCGATCGGCGAGCCGAACGTACCTGCTGCGCTGCTGCTGCCCCGCCTCGATCAGTCGCGCCAGCTCCGCGACGAGCGAATCCGAAACCTTGGCCGTTACGCGAAGGACCGTTGGACGTCCCACGATGGTAGAACCAGCATGCAGAACCGTGCCGGACATAAGCGAAACCGATGCGGTCTCTCCCGTCACGAGCGACAGATCGGCTTCCGTAGCGCTTTCAACGACGCCATCGACGGGGCTGCGCTCGCCAGCGGTCAGAAAGATGCGGTCGCCCGGCAGTAGCGCACGTGCGGCAACGGATGAGGTATGTCCGCTTGCGTCCAGCTTGGCCGCCCGTACCGCCTGCATGGCTACGAGGTCCAGAGCTGCGCTGCGTGCCCGCCGCCGCACCCGGTAGTCGAGATAGCGCCCGATGAGCAAAAGGAACGGCAGCATCAATGCGGCATCGAAATAGGTCGCCGCACCTTGGATCATGGTTGTGTAAACGCTCATCGCCAGCGAGATCAGGATTGCGAGGCTGATCGGCACGTCCATGTTGGCGCCGCCGGAGGCGAGGCTTCGCGCCGCCGACCGGAAGAACGTCGCACTGACGTAGAGGGCCACAGGAACGGCAACGATTGCCGAAAGCCAGCGCATGACGGCCAGCGTTGCCGGCCCCATATCGCTCGCACCGAAGATGAAGCTATCGGTCAGGCCGGTCACAACGGCAACACCGGCACCCGCAATCGCAATGCTGCGCAGCAGCGCCTGGCCTTCATCTTCGAGGGTGTTCAGAAGGCGGTCGGGATCGTAGAGACCTGCGGAATAGCCCAAAGCGGCAATGCTCTCGATGAGCTTGTCGGTCGACACTGTGCCAGGCGTGTAGTCGATCGACAGCTTGCCGGTGGAGAAATTGAGCCGCGCCTCGCTCACACCAGAGACCTGGCGCAGGCCATTCTCGATCTTGGCAATGCAATTGGCGCAATGCACGCCGCTGACCATAAGATCGATATGCGAATTCAGCTTTTCGCTGGCCGATTGCGCCCCATAGGCAGGCAAGAAGGCGGTACTGTGGTCTAGGGCAGCCATACGCGCCTGCTCGCTTCAAACGCGACGCGTCCGTTCGCTTTCACTTGCACGTCCCACGCGCCGCGGCGAACACCTGTTATATGGCCAACAAAACGATTAGGCCCGCTGGCAGCGAACGTGAGAGGGTGGTCGAGCTCTTCATCGGACGGATGCCGCAGAAGCCCGGTAAGGGAAAAATCGGCGGGCAGCACGCCGGCCTTTTTGTCGACGACAATCGTCACCTCGACGGCACCACCGGCAACGCGCTTGGCGGCAATGGTGGCTTGCCATCCTTCGGCCGCCTGCTCGGCACGCGCCTGAAGCGTCTGGTTGAAGTCCACGCCCTGCAGATAAGGGTTTTGCACGTCTTCGCCGGGATAGGTCGCAATCGCGCGAGCGATAAAAAAACCGTTTACCGCGAACACGACACCGAAGGTGCACAGCAACCACAGAAGCACGCCACGTCCGGTCAAGGGTTTTGCCATGCTCACTCCTGTCCCGATACGAACAACGAACCGGTCGTCTGCATCTCGCCCGTCGCGGCATCTTTCAGTGTGAATGTTAGCGGCTGCGTCTCGGAGCGGAGTTGATTTGGCGCAAGGGTAAGCAGAAGGCGGACGCTCCGCACCCGATCTGCCTCTACCGTGATGCGAACCGGAAACACCGCATGTTCGATTCCGATAACCGTGACCTTGGATGGCTTTGCGCCCGAGAGGTCAAGCAAGAAAGTCCGCGTCGCGTTGGCGTGATTGAGCAGCTTCAGAGTGTAGCCGTTGCGCACCGAACCGTCGGAAAGTGTGACGAAATCGGGATTGCGGTCCCGCAAAGCATCTAGGCCGAGGGTTGCACGTGTGGAAAGGCTGTACGCCATGACCGCGGCCACAACCAGAAAGAAAACGCCGTACAGAACAGTACGCGGCCGTATGAAATCGAACCGCTGCGGCTGGCCCGCGATCCGGCGAGCGATATTGGCATCGGTATCGTAGCCAATCAGGCCCTTGGGCAAATCGATCCGCGTCATCACATCGTCGCATGCATCGATGCAAAGCGCGCAGTTGATGCATTCCAGTTGGGCGCCGTTGCGGATGTCGATCCCCATCGGACACGCGGCCACGCACTGGCCGCAGTCGATACAATGCCCGCGGCTGTCCCAGGGCTGGCCCTTCTTGTGCGGACCGCGCGGCTCGCCACGGTCGTAGCGATAGGTGACTTGCAACGTGTCGGCATCCGTGAGCGACGCCTGGATGCGCGGCCACGGGCACATATAGGTGCAGACCTGCTCGCGCATCAGGCCGCCGAGCGAGTAGGTCGTGAACGTCAGCCCGGCCACTGCGGCATATGCCGCCAGCGGTCCTTGCCCCGTGAACATCGTGTAGGCGAGCGTCGGCGCATCGGCGAAGTAGAAGACCCAGGCGCCACCCGTCGCGACCCCGATCAGCAACCACGCAAGGTGCTTTGCTGTCCGCTTTCCCACTTTGCCCGCGGTCCACGGCGCCTTCGCAAGACGGATGCGTGCCGCGCGATCGCCTTCGATCAGGTTTTCGACGTAGATGAAGAGATCGGTCCACACCGTCTGCGGGCAGGCATATCCGCACCAAACCCGTCCGAACATCGCCGCCGCCAGGAATATCCCGAGCGCGGCAAGGATAAGGAGGCCCGTGATGTAATAAACTTCCTGCGGCCAGATTTCGATGAAGAAGAAATAGAACCGTTCATGCGCCAGATCGACCAGCACCGCCTGGTTTGGCGCGTGCGGTCCACGATCCCATCGCAGCCACGGCGTCGCGTAGTAGATGCCGAGCGTGATGGCCATGACGATCCACTTCAACCGGCGGAACGTCCCTTTGACCATTTTGGGATAGATCGGCTCACGCGATTTATAGAACACGGCTTCGTTGTTCTTGCCGTTGGCGTTCGTGCCGGCGCTGTCCGCCTTCTGCTCCGCTGCGGGCTTCTTCTCTTTCCCGTTGTAGGTGAACTTGGTGTGCGCGTTCATTTTTGCGATCTTCGCCCAAAGAGCGAACAATCTCCCTACTCGCCGCCGCCCAGGCTGTGGACGTAAACCGCCAGCGATTTAATGGTCTCTGGAGAAAGCTTTCCGCCCCAGGTCGGCATCACACCGCCACGGCCGTACCAGATCTGGTCATGGATGTTCTCCGGCGCGCCGCCATAAAGCCAGTCGCGATCCGTCAGGTTCGGTGCACCCATAGTGCGGTTGCCGGTCCCCTTGTCGCCATGACAGGCGGCACAATTGTCGGCGAACAGTTTCGTCGCCCGCTTCACGGCGGTCGGATCGGCCGCCCGGTGAGAGAGGTGCATCACAAACTGGGTCAGATCGGCGATCTGCGTTTCGGTCAGGATGGCGTCCTTGCCGAAAGCGGGCATCTGCGACTGCCGCGTATCTGTTGCTGTGGAGCGAACGCCCACCGTGATGGTGTGCTGAATGTCTGCCAGCGTCCCACCCCAAAGCCATACGTCGTCGTTCAGGTTGGGATAGCCCTTGAAGCCCTGGGCGCCGGCGCCATGGCATTGCGCGCAGTTGTTGGCGAACGCCGAATGGCCCTCGGCCATCGCAAACTGAAGCAGATCCGGATTGTCCTGTATCTGTTTCAGCGTCGCGTGCGCCAACGCTTTTTCGCGCGCCGCACGTCCCTTGGCGAGGTCCGAGACCGCATTGGCGACATCTTCGCGCTGCGAATGATTGAGCAGGCCTTGCGTATAGCCGTCCAGGGTCGGCCAAGCCGGCATCAAAATCCAGTAGCCGATAGCCCACACGATGCAGGCGTAGAATATGCCCAGCCACCAGCGTGGCAGTGGTGTGTTCAGCTCTGTGATGCCGTCCCATTCATGGCCGGTCGTCTCGGTGCCGGTGTGGGTATCGATGTCTTTGTCGTGTGTGCTCACGGCTTTTCATCCTCAAGCAACGGGATTTGCGCCGCGTCGGCGAACTTGTTCTTGTTTTTCGGCCACAGCGCATAGATCACCACGATGGCGAACAGCGCCGAGAAATAGACGGAGCCCCAGCTCTGCGCGAAAGCGAGCACGTCTTCGTAAGCCCACGGTTCCATGACTATCTCCTGTTGCCGGGTGCGTTGGCGTGGTACTTGGAGAAATCCACTTCCGTGCCGAGCACCTGCAGATATGCGATCAAGGCGGTCATCTCGGTGACGTGCGCCGTGTTTCCGTCGAAATTCCGCACCTGTGCCTTGGGATACCGCTTCTGAAGCTCTGCGGCGTCGGCGTTGGGATCGTTCTGGGTCTCCAGATCCTTGGTCGCATTGGCGATCTCTTCGTCCGTGTAAGGCACGCCAACTCTGCGGTTCGCGATCATCATCTGCGCGATGTCGCGATAGTCGAGTGGCGTCTCCTCCAGGAACTTGTAGGGAGGCATAACCGACTCCGGCACGACCGAGCGTGGTGCTTCGAGATGCTCACGCTGCCAGTCGTCGGAGTATTTGCCGCCGACGCGGGCGAGATCGGGACCGGTGCGCTTGGAACCCCACTGGAAAGGGTGGTCGTACATGCTCTCTGCGGCGAGACTGTAGTGACCGTAGCGTTCCACTTCGTCGCGCAATGTGCGGATCATCTGGCTGTGGCAGAGGTAACAACCTTCGCGGACGTAGATATTCCGTCCCGCGAGTTCGAGCGGCGTATACGGCCGCATCCCCTGCACCTTCTCCACTGTACTCTCGACGAAGAACAGGGGAGCGATTTCGATGATGCCGCCGATCGCCACGACAATGATGATTCCGATCAGCAGCAGGATCGAGTTGCGTTCGAGTTTTGCGTGATTGAACACCGCGCGCCTCCTTACGATACGGCCGGCTGGGCGAGGGGAAGCGGCTCGGACTTGCGGACCTCCCCGCGCACCGTGCGCCACAAGTTGTAAGCCATAATCAATACACCGATGAGGTACATCGCTCCGCCAACGGCGCGAATGATGTAGTAGGGGTGCATCGCCTGAACGGTTTCGACGAAGGAATATTCGAGGAATCCGTAGTCGTTATAGGCGCGCCACATCAGGCCCTGCATGATGCCGCTCACCCACATCGCCGTGATGTAGAAGACGATGCCGATCGAGCCGATCCAGAAGTGCCATTCGACCAGCGCGTTCGAATAGAGCCGCTCGCGCTTCCAAAGCAGGGGCGTCAGGCAGTAGAGCGCGCCGAAGCTGACATAGCCAACCCAGCCGAGGGCACCCGAATGCACATGGCCGATGGTCCAATCCGTGTAGTGCGAAAGCGCGTTGACCGCCTTCACGCTCATCACCGGGCCTTCGAACGTGCTCATGCCGTAGAAGGCGACGGAGACGACCAGCATGCGCAGGACGGGATCGGTGCGCAGCTTGTCCCACGCGCCGGAGAGCGTCATCAGCCCGTTGATCATGCCGCCCCAGCTCGGCATCCACAGGATCACCGAGAAGGTCATGCCGAGCGTTTGTGTCCACTCCGGCAAGGCCGTGTAAAGCAGGTGATGGGGGCCGGCCCAGATATAGATGAAGATCAGCGTCCAGAAGTGCACGATGGACAGGCGGTACGAATAGACCGGCCGTTCGGCGCGCTTCGGGATGAAGTAGTACATGATGCCAAGGAAGCCAGCGGTCAGGAAGAAGCCGACCGCGTTGTGGCCGTACCACCACTGCACCAGCGCGTCCTGCACGCCGGAAAACAGCGAGTAACTTTTGCTGCTGAACAGCGAGACCGGCATCGAGAGATTGTTGACGAGATGCAGAACCGCGATCGTCACAATGAAGGCGAGATAGAACCAGTTCGCCACATAGATATGCGGCTCCTTGCGCTTCCAGATCGTTCCGAGAAAGACGAAGAGATAAGCCACCCATACGATGGTGAGCCAGATGTCGGCGTACCATTCGGGCTCGGCATATTCACGGCCCTCCGTAACGCCGATGAGGTAACCGGTACCCGCGAGAACAATGAACGTCTGGTAGCCCCAGAAGACGAACCAGGGCCACGCGCCGCCCGCAAGTCGCGCACGGCACGTGCGCTGCACGACGTAGAATGACGTCGCGATCAGCACATTGCCGCCGAAGGCGAAGATCACCGCGGAGGTGTGCAGCGGGCGCAGCCGGCCGAAGTTCGAATAGGCGAAATCGGGCAGGTAAAAGATATCGGGGAAGGCAAGCTGAAGGGCGATGATGAGGCCCACCAGCATGCCGGCAATACCCCAGAACGTGGAGGCGATGACCCCGGCCTTGACGACACCGTTGACGTAAGTCTCGGTTTCTTCCGCCGGAATGCCTTCGGCGTAGCGGCGCAGGAACCAAATTCCGGACGCAACGATGCATGCGGTGAACGTCCAGGCCTGAATGACCATCAATGGATCATGCGAGACCGCCGCTTCGATGATCCCGGCGCTGAACGCCAGTATCAGCAGAATGGGCACAGCCCAAAGATCGAGGCGCATTGTGTCAGTGGGTGTTGCAGCGCTGTTCATCGGTCTTCTTTCGCGTTGCGGGCTGAATCGTGGCGGCCGTGTCCTGTTGCTGCGTTCGCGCCCATGCACAGTACGCAGCCCATCCGCGGGCCGCGCTCACTGGCGTCTTCGTCTCTTGCGGTGAGTCCATTTTTTGCGATGCCCCTGTGAATTTGCGTGCTGTTAAACCGGGAGGCAGCTGAGCCGCTTGATGCAGATCAAGTGGCTATCGAAGTCGCGCTGCGGCATTTGAATGTTCATTGGCGAAACACGCTGCAGATGACACCGTGCAGGACGGTGTTCGACCCCGCGCTTTCAGGCGCTTGCGCGTAAGCGCTCATGCCGAGCACGCCTCCCGCAAAAATGAAGCCTGCCGCGGACAGGCTCAAAGCGACGGCGGTCGCTGCACGGTGGTGTGCCACAATGCCGGCGATGTAGCTGTTTTGAACGACGCGCGCCTTGATCGCCGCCCACAGGACGAGGGGTTGTCCCGCAAACAGAGCGATCAAGGCGCAACACAGCATGGGCTCAGCAATTTCCTCGGGGTTGGGGGGATTGAGGAAACATGAAGTTGCAGGCCCGGCCGATGACGTGACGCCCTTATCGCTCGCTTTTCCCTGGTGTCGTTTGATCCGGATCAACGATAAGGGTTACTACGTAGCCCACAGCCTGGTTCATCGGCATTTGGCGGGGATGGCGGCGTGTTTGGCCTCTATTGAGGCAGCGCAATGCGCGGCGGCTCAGTCTGGCTCAGCGTTCTTGCATGACAATGCAAGCAGAACTCCTCGCAGCGCGCGTTCCGCGCTACACCAGCTATCCCACCGCCCCACACTTCCATAATGGGATCGACCGTCATGTCGCCGCGAAGTGGATCGGCGAATTGCCGTCCGATGTGCCGCTATCGCTCTACTTCCATATCCCGTTCTGCGATTCGCTTTGCTGGTTCTGCGCCTGCCATACCGCTGTCGTGAACACGTATTCGCCGGTGCGAGGATATCTCGACGTCCTGCGCAAGGAGCTTGCGGCGGTCGCTGCCCTGGTGCCGCACGGGCACAAGGTTACCCACATTCACTTTGGCGGCGGCTCGCCCACGATGATCGCACCGGAGGATTTTCGCGCGTTCGCCGAACTGATTCGCGGATACTTCAACGTCCAGTCCGATGCGGAGTTTGCGGTAGAGATCGATCCGCGCGGACTTTCAGACGAGACCGTGGAAGCGCTGGCGGATAGCGGCGTAAACCGCGCCAGCATAGGCGTGCAGGATTGCCATCCTGCGGTGCAGGCCGCGATCAACCGCATCCAGCCTCACAGCGTCACGCGCAGCGCCGTGGAGCGTTTGCGGGCGTGTGGTGTCAAAAATCTCAACATCGATCTGGTATACGGGCTTCCACATCAAAGCCTCGAACGGCTCGAAAACACGATCCGTTGTTCGACCGAACTAGATCCGGATCGCCTCGCGATCTTTGGTTACGCGCATGTGCCGCACTTCAAGAAGCATCAGGCATTGATCGACCAAAATGCCCTGCCGGGCGTGGAAAAGCGTCTGCAGCAGTTTGAAGCCGCACACACTTTGCTGGAGCGGATCGGATATGAACCTATAGGACTGGATCACTTCGCCAAGTCGGGCGACAGCCTTGCGATTGCGGCACGGGCCGGCCGCCTGTTTCGAAACTTCCAGGGCTATACCACGGACTCTGCGCCAGCACTGATTGGCTTGGGCGCGTCGGCAATCAGTGCGCTTCCTCAGGGGTACACCCAAAATGCCGTCGCCGTTCCGGACTATCGAGCGGCTGTTCAGAGTGGCGGCTTGGCGACCGCTAGGGGTATAGCGCTAAGCGACGAAGATCGACTACGTAGGACGGTCATAGAACGCTTGATGTGCGACTTCGCGGTTGATCTGGCGGAAATCGCAGGTGCAGCAGGTGTTTCGAACGCGATATTCCAGGATGACCTCGCTCGCCTGCAACCGTTGGTAGCGCAGGGTGTGGTCTGTATTGAGGGACAGAGATTATCGGTTCGTCGCGAGAGCCGCGTTGCCGTGCGATGCGTGTGCGCGGCATTCGACACCTATCTCAATGCGTCGGAGAATCGGCATGCGCTCGCTGTTTAGCCGTTCACCTATGCTCCGGCCGGACGCCTTGCAAAGCACAAAGAGCGAGGCCTTGCTCCGCAAAGCGATCGATCAGATCAAAGGTGGCCAGCTGCTTGGTGACGTGGATAGTTCTTCTTTCGACACGCTGGCAGATCTTCTGGCGCTCAGCTGGCTTGGACGCGGGATTTACGAAAATCATGAGTGGCCGGAAGCTCGCTTCGAGGCGGACGCGGCAATGAATGCCGATGTTGCTTGGCGCCTGGTCCATTCGACCCAACTCGCTCGCTGGCTTGAGGATGGCATCGTAGCTTTGAAGCGAGCGCAGCAATCGAAGCCGATTCACTAGGCGGCCGGACGAGATAGTGGCTGATCAGGTTTTGGCGGACCGTTGTGCCGGTCGTCGCGCACAAAGATGCACTGGCCGTCTCGCCACAATTCGATGCCCCGTCCGATATGGGGCACATATTGCCGGTTTGCCTGCACAATGGCCATCTGGTCATCATCCAGCTCAAAAGTCTCGCGCGCGAAAACCGCTCCTGAATGATCGACGAAAAGACAATGATAAACCGGCATTCTAAATATTGACGGCACTTGGCAGGCACGATCATTGACTTCGATCAACCGAGCGGTGCTCTCCGTCGCGCACATTGTCAAACCTTAGCGATTATGCTGCGACGCATAGCATGCCTCAGGACGACGTCCTCTTTCAGACACGCATCGCAACCGCGGTTGACGGGATTGTGGTCGATGATCAAGCTTGGGTAGAGTTGTGCAGTGGCGCCTGTGAACGCCCGTTTGGCTTTCACCTGAGCATTGCGGCTCGGTACGAAGCAAGCCGTTCCTAGCGTGGCAGCAATGTTGAACCGCCGTTTAATCACGCTGACGCTAAATCCCGCGCTGGATGTTTCAACATCTGTTCCAGACGTGGTGCCGGAGCACAAGTTGCGTTGCGCGAGTGGCGTGCAAAGTGCCGGCGGCGGCGGCATAAACGTCTCGCGCGCGTTGAAGCGACTTGGATATGTGGCACTGGCGGTGTTTGCCTCGGGTGGCCCAACGGGGCGGCGTTTGGAAGCACTCTTGACCGCAGAAGCAGTGCCTTGCTTGCCTGTTTCTGTAGCTGACGAAACACGCCAGAATCTCGCGGTTCGCGAGACTGGGAGTGGAGCGCAATTTCGCTTTGTGCTGCCCGGGCCAACTGTCACCACAGTCGAACTGGAAAATTGCATTTCGGCTGCTCTCTCTCGTGTTGAGAAGGGCGATTACCTCATAGCGAGCGGTAGTCTCCCCCTTGGCGTGGCTAACGACGCGTATCGCATATTGGCTGCGCGGGCTGAGGAGGCTGGAGCATATTTTGTGCTGGATTGCCCAGCGTCCTCGCTGCGAGCCAGTCTCGGCGCCGGTGTCAGCCTCATTAAGCCGAGCTTCAGCGAGTTTACGCAGTTGACGGGTGTATCGCCTGCCGATCGGTCGGCAGCTCTGCGAGCTATAGATGATCTCGTCGCTCACGAGAAAACGAAAGCGGTTGCTCTTTCGCTCGGGCGACAGGGCGCCTGGTTCGTGTCGCGCGATATAGCAATCGCTGCCACGGCGCCCAAAGTTGATGTCGTCAGTACGGTGGGAGCGGGCGACTCATTTCTTGCTGCACTGGTTGCCAAACTGGCAGGCGGCGGTACCCCGGCGGAAGCGCTACGTCTTGCCGTTGCCTCGGGCACTGCCGCGCTGCTCCGCCCCGGGGCCGAACTCTGCCGGCAGGAGGACGTTAACGCCCTATCTGCGGCAGTTGCCGTCGAACCGCTCCGCTAGAGCGGCCGCCGCGGCCGGTCAAAATTGCCAAAGCACTCTTTGCTGGTGTTCCGTGTGGAATTGCCCTCGGCGTCATGGTCAACGCCGTCTGAACGCAAGGCTTTGTGCTGCACAACGGTCGGCGATTGGATGGCGCCTTTTGCAACCTGAAGCCCCACGCCGCGTATTTCGCATCGATCTGAGGATCGAGTCTCCGAGCAGCGGCGAAATCGCGATGTGCAGCACGATACTGTCGCAGACGGCTGTGTGTTATACCGCGCCCAAAGCTAGCAATCGGAAACTCGGATTGAAGTCGAAGCGCTTCGTTATAGTCGCGGAGTGCAAGCGATAGGACATTCATTCGAAGATACACGAGCCCGCGGGCATTATATCCAAGCGCAAATTCATAATTGAGAGCGAGGGAGTGATCGCAATCGGCGAGTGCCTTATCGAGGTCCTTGGCCCAAATCGCACGTGTCCAGCAGCGCACCATCAGGAGCCTCTCGTCATTTGGAGATAGCGCGATAGCTTTGGTGTAGTCGGCGATTGCACGCGCATAGGCGCCTTGATTTCGATGGGTATCGCCGCGCCCCGCGAAGCTTTCGGGATCCGAGGGATCAAATTTGACGGCGTAATCAAATTCACGCTTGGCGCGTGCCATGTCGCCAAGCATGAAGTAGGCTTCCCCGCGCAGTTTGTGGGCCGACGCGTTCACTGGGTCCAGCTGGAGTGCCTGGCTGCAATTCTCCAGTGCAGCCTCTGGTTTTCGCAACGAGAGCTGCTCGAGGCATTTTAGCAGCAGGCTAAGCGTACGATTCGACATCGCGTCCCAGCGCGCCTGCAGCTTTTCGGATGGCTGCCCGGACGGTCCCGGATAAAGGGACGCAAGACCACCTTGATCAGCAAGGGCTGCGTACGTCAGCGGACCAGGACCAGTCAGGAATATCGCGACGAGGGCTGCTCTGAAAATTCCGCGCATTTGCCGATCCTCAAGATATTCGGAGCAAAATGATTGTTTTTCGGGCCGGGGCTTTTGACGTCGGTCAACGCGGTAGAATTCGCGCATGTTGATCCGTTGACTCACGTCAAAAACACCAAGCACCTCACGTTTAGTTTGGCTGCGATGATCGGCATCCCGTGTCGATTTTCCTCAGCTTGACTTGAATATTGGAGAGCAAAGTGAAGGACATCACTGCAAACGCGAAAGCCCGATCCAGCTTCAAGTTAAGCCCGCGCGACGAGCTCAATGATCTGCGGATGTCGGAAAAAGCGATCCCGCTCTTCGAAAAAGTGTCGTCGTTCGTCGACGAAGTCGTGAACCCCATGAGTGCCGAGTTTGAGCGCCTGGGCCACAACCGCCCCGATATCTGGCAGTACGCGCCGGGCCAGCTCGAAACGCTGGAAAAGGCGAAAGACAAGGCCAAGGCCGCCGGCCTGTGGAATTTGTTCTTGCCGGATGCGGAGACCGGCGAAGGCCTCTCCAACCTCGACTACGCCTACATCGCGGTCGAGCTCGGCAAGAACCGCATGGCGTCGGAGGTGATGAACTGCTCGGCCCCCGATACCGGCAACATGGAAGTGCTCGAGCGTGTCGGCACGCCGGCGCAGAAAGAGAAGTGGCTGAAGCCGCTGCTCGAAGGCAAAATCCGCTCGGCCTTCTGCATGACGGAACTGAACTCGGCATCGTCCGATGCGCGCAACGTCAATACGCGTGCGGTGCGAGTCGGTGACGAGTACATCATCAACGGCGAGAAGCACTACGTCTCCGGCGCCGGTGACCCGCGCTGCAAAGTGATGATCACCATGGTGCGGACCGATGAGAATGCGCCGGGTCATCTGCAGCAGTCGCAGATCCTGGTGCCGATGGACACGCCCGGCCTGGAGATCGTCGGCGGTCAGGAGGTGTTCGGCGACCCCGATGCACCGCACGGCCATATGCACCTGCGCTTCAACAACGCGCGCGTGCCGGCGGAGAACATCCTGCTCGGCGAAGGCCGCGGCTTCGAAATCAGCCAGCTGCGTCTTGGCCCGGGCCGCATCCATCACTGCATGCGCGCGATCGGTTCGGCGGAGAAGGCGCTCGACCTGCTGGTCAACCGCGGCATGACGCGCACGGCGTTCGGCAAGCCGCTGGTGCAGCTTGGCGGCAACCTCGCCATCATCAGCAAGGCGCGCATCGACATCGAAGCGATGCGCCTGATGGTGCTGAAGGCGGCGCGCGCGATGGACGTACACGGTAGCCGTGAGGCGCGCGTATGGGTCCACATGGTCAAGGCCATGGTCCCGGTCCGCGTGTGCGAAATCATCGACCAGGCGATCCAGATGCACGGCGCGCTGGGCGTGTCGCAATACACACCACTGGCGCGCATGTACGCGCAGACGCGGACCTTACGTATCGCGGACGGTCCGGATGAGGTCCACCACATGGTGGTTGGCCGCAACGAACTGCAACAGCATCGCGAAACACCGGCCATCGACGATGGCGGGGCGTCGGCTGCAGTGTTCCGAAATTGAGTTGTTCCAGTGCCACTCGCGGGGGAATGGAACAGCGCGATTTGCTGGGCGTCCTAACCCGCTAACGGCAAGCGAACCAGGCGACGTGGCGGTCACGGTCGCTGGAAACCGGTCTCCGGGAGCAAAAGGCTCGAAAACTGTCCCAGAGACCCAATCCAAGTGGCACTGGGCCTAGATTGCCCATGCATGTCTTTGAATTGTCGGAAGGCTTGCTGATCGGGGGAGAAACCCCTGATCAGAGCAGACCGGTTGGCTGGGGGACTAGGATTCGAACCTAGACTAGCGGAGTCAGAGTCCGCGGTCCTACCATTAGACGATCCCCCAACGGCAGGGGCGGGGGTTTAGCCCACGGCTTCTCCCGTTTCAAGCGGCCTTCGCGCGCAGGTTCCACCTTCCGTTACGCCCTGAGGTTGCTCCATTTTCCGCCGGTGTTAGCGTGTGCCGGTATTCGGGACTTCGATGGACGCGCACACCGGGGAGCAGCAGCAGGCGAAGGGCAGTACGCGAACGGCCAGGCGCCGCCGCGCCCGCCACAAACGCCGCCGTCGCGCCCCGCCGCCCATCGTCGCCGCTATAGACCTCGGCACCAACAACTGCCGCCTTCTGATCGTGACGCCGCAGGCGAATGGCGAGCTTCACGTCGTCGATTCCTTCTCGCGCATCGTGCGGCTGGGTGAGGGGCTGGGGGAGGCCGGCGAGCTTTCGCCGGTGGCGATCGACCGCACGGTCGCGGCGCTCAAGATCTGCGGTGACCGCATCCGCAAGAGCGGTGCGCGTCATGTTCGCGCCGTTGCCACCCACGCCTCGCGCAGCGCCCGCAATTCGCAGACCCTGGTCGACCGCGTGAAAGAAGAAGCCGGCCTCGATCTGGAGATCGTCACGGCGGAGGAAGAAGCCCGCCTCGCCTCCATCGGCTGCGCGCCGCTGATGGGGCCGCGCCATGCCGGCGCGCTGGTGTTCGATGTCGGCGGCGGTTCGACGGAAGCAATCTGGATCGCGCGCGACGGTCAGACGATCGAGACGCGTCACGTCGCGTCGCTGCCGGTCGGCGTCGTCAACATTGCGGAGCGTGACGGCATCGCACATCAGGACCGCGCCTATTTCGAAAAGCTGACCGCCGAGATGACGGAGCGTTTCGCCGCGGTGCGGCACGCGATGCCGGGCTTCGACGTGCGCACGCATCACCTGCTCGGCACCTCCGGCACCGTGACCACGCTCGCCGGCATTGCGATGGGGCTCAAGCGCTACATCCGTGCGCGGGTCGATGGCACCTGGCACAACACCAAGGACATCATGGCGGTCGTCGACCACATCGTGGCGCTCGATCATGCCGGCCGTGTCGCGCTCGGCTGCGTCGGCGAGGAGCGGGCCGATCTGATCGTGCCGGGCTGCGCCATCTTTGCCGGCCTTTATGCCAACTGGCCGTGCAACCAGCTTCGGGTCGCCGACCGGGGCCTGCGCGAAGGCATCCTGCGCGAGCTGATCGCCAAGGCCGCGCGCTGATACTGGCCGCGCCCTGCCGCCAGTGCTACGCATCGTCCAACACGAACAGGATCGTTGGCTTTGAACAATCGCAGTGGTGGCGGCGGCAGTGGGCGCAGTACCGAAGGCCGGGTGCGGGTGCGCTCCGGCGCCGGCCGCACCGCCTCGTCGCGCCGCTGGCTGGAGCGCCAGCTCAACGATCCCTATGTCGCCGCCGCCAAGTCGAAGGGCTATCGCAGCCGCGCGGCGTTCAAGCTGCTGGAGCTTGATGCCAAGTTTCACTTCCTGCGCCGCGGCGCCCGGGTGCTGGACCTCGGTGCGGCGCCCGGCGGCTGGAGCCAGGTGGCGCTCGCGAAGGTCGGCGATACCGGCAAGGTTGTCGCCGCCGACATTCTGGAGATGGAGCCGATCCCCGGCGTCGAAATCCATCTCGCCGATCTCACCGATCCCGACGTGCCGGACAAGTTGAAAGCCGCGCTTGGCGGCCCGGCCGATATCGTGATGTCCGACATGGCGGCGGCGACCACCGGCCACCGCGCCACCGATCACCTGCGCACCACCGCGCTGATGGAGATCGCGCTTGCGGTGGCGCAGGACACGCTGAAGCCCGGCGGCACCTTCGTCGGCAAGGTGTTTCAGGGCGGCGCATCGAACGATCTGCTCGCCGCGATCCGCAAAAGTTTTCGCGATGTGAAGCATGTGAAGCCGCCGGCGAGCCGCGCCGAGTCGGTCGAACTCTATCTGGTTGCCCTCGGCTTCAAGGGCTAGGTCACGCCACAATGGTTTGGGGAACATCATGCGCTATTTGCTCGTCGCTGCTGCCGCGGCTTTCGTACTCATGAGCACCGCACACGCGCTTCCCAATTCCGCCGATGCGAAATTCCGCAGCATCTATGAAGCGGAGTGGGCGTGGCGCGCCGATCAGTTCGCGGACGACGAAGACGGCCAGAAGCCGGTCGCCGATCATCTGCCCAAGGTCGATCCCGCCTCGCAGGACATGCGCCTGAAGCGCTGGGAAGACACGCTGGCGCAGGTGAAGGCGATCCCGCGCGCCGATCTCTCGCCCGATGAGCAGGTGAACTACGACGTCTACGTGCCGCAGATCGAAGGCCTGATCGCGAGCCAGAAATTCCGCGACTACGAGATGCCGGTGAATTCGGACACCACATTCTGGACCGACATCGGCTACACCGCGCGCAAGCCGTTCAAGTCGATGACCGACTACACGAACTGGATCGCCCAGATGCGCGACGTGCCGCGCTATTTCCACGAGGAAATGGACGAGATGCGCGCCGGCCTGAAGCGCGGCTTCACCCCGCCGCGCGTCACACTGGAAGGGCGCGACGGTTCGATCACCGCGGTGACGGATGCGACGCCGGAGAAGAGCCTCTACTACACGCCGTTCCTCGACATGCCGGGCATCGCCGATGCCGACAAGGCGAAGCTGCGCGCCGAAGCGGTGGCCGTGATCCGCGACAAGGTGCAGCCGGTTTATCGTGAGCTGCTGAAGTTCATGCGCGACGAGTATGTGCCGGGTGCGCGCACCGCGCTCGCCGCCGTCGATATGCCCGACGGCAAGGCGTGGTACCGCCAGCAGATCATCGAATACACCACGCTCGACATGGACCCGGCCGAGATACATGCGCTGGGCCTGAAAGAAGTCGAGCGTCTGCACAACGAGATGGTCGCGGTGATGAAGGAGACCGGCTTCAAGGGCGACTTCCCGGCCTTCCTGAAATTCCTCCGCACCGATCCGCAGTTCTACGCCAAGACACCGCAAGAACTTCTGATGCGCGCCGCGTGGATCGCGAAACGGTTCGACGGCAAAGCCTCGACCTATTTCGGCTATCTGCCACGCATGCGCTTCGAGATCGTGCCGGTGCCGGACGATCTGGCGCCGTTCTACACCTCGGGCCGCGGCGGACCGGGGCAGTATCTCATCAACACCTACAAGCTCGAGACGCGGCCGCTCTACAATCTGACCGCGATGACGTTGCATGAATCCGCGCCGGGTCATGCGTTCCAGATGCCCATCGCGATGGAGCACAAGAACCAGCCGCAATTCCGCCAGCACGTTTACATCTCGGCGTTTGGCGAAGGCTGGGCGCTCTATTGCGAGAAGCTCGGCGTCGAGATGGGGATGTACGAAACGCCCTACGACCGCTTCGGCATGCTCGGCTGGCAGATCTGGCGCGCCGTGCGCCTCGTCGTCGACACCGGCATCCACACGCAGGGTTGGACGCGCCAACAGGCGATCGATTACATGATGCAATACACCGCGCTGCCGGAGCATGAGGTTGAAACCGAAGTCGATCGCTACATCGCATGGCCGGCGCAGGCGCTCTCTTACTATCTCGGCGAGATGACCATCGTTCGCGCGCGTGAGAAGGCGGAGAAGGCGCTGGGTCCCAAGTTCAACATCCGTGCCTTCCACGACACCGTGCTCGAACTCGGCTCCGTGCCGATGCCGGTGCTGGAGGCGCGCATCGACCGCTTTATTGCCGAAGGCGGCAAGGGGCCCTATCCGGACCTGGAGTAGCGGCCTTGGATTTGCGCGTGCGCTTTCCCACATAGGGCAGGGGAGGCGCCGATGACGATCCTGCTGACCATCGCGCTCGTGATTGCGGGCATTCTGATCGCCATTCCGGTCTCGATCTGGGCGACCAGCGGCACACGCCGCGCCAAGCGCGGCGCCGGCTTCGTGGTCGCGTCCGCCTTGCTGCTATCCTTCCCCTTCATGGGCGACCGCGGGCCTGAACTGATGGAAGAGGCGAAGGACGAGACCAAGCGCAAGAAGGACGCCCAGTCCGGTGAACCGCCGACGGCTGGCGAGGATGCGGGCTAGCAGCTATTCTACAGGTGCTTCACCGTTCTTCAGAGCTTCATGTCGGAATCACTATTCAACGAAGACGCGCTGGGCGAATTCTCAAAAGTGTTTGCGCAGGCGCTCTTCGCCGCATATCCGGATTAGCGGAAGTTCGCTTCGGTCGAAACGGCTCGCAGCTCGTCTGAGCGATTTCTCCTTGTGAAAGTGTTTCCTCCGCAAGAATCGCGCGCCGCTCATCCTCTCCACATCGACACAGAAAATGGAGAGATCACAATCGGGTTTGATTTTTACCACGCGCATTGGGAATGGCCGTCATCCGACGATCACCGGAATCCGGTGCGCTATCTGTCGGACTTGCTTGATGAGAAGATTGTCGTCGCCTCGTTTTGGCGCGGCGATGAGTGGAAGGGCTCAACCATGGTCGATGCCGGCGTCACCGACATACCTGCCGTCTCGGCGGCTGCCGAGTTGCTGCGCCTGCGATCGTGGAGGGGAACGTTCAGTTCCGACCTGGCCCTATCTGGCGCTGCTGCATGACCGATTTCGAATATCTCTCCGTTCTGATCTCGATCGTGCTCGGCCTCGGCATCACCAACATCCTGGGCGGTCTTGGTGCGATCGTGCGCAACCGGCATCGCACCAAACTCTATGCGCCTCTGGTCACCACACTGGTGCTGATGTTCGTCGTCCATGTGCAGACGTGGTGGACGATGTTCGGTCTGCGCGGCATCCGGGAGTGGAACATTCTCGAATTCTTCGTCGTGCTGATGCAGCCGACCATTCTCTACCTCGCCAGTTCAATGCTGGTGCCGGACTTCAGCGAAGCGGGCGAGATCGACCTGCGCGCGCAGTATCACCGCGAGCGCCGGTGGTTCTTCGGCACGATGTTCGCGCTGATCTGCCTCAGCCTGGTGCGGCCCGTTGTGCTGAGCGGCAGGCTGACCGCAATACCAGACCTCATCGGCCACGGTGTTTTCCTGATCGCGATCGCCGCCGGCCTCGCGACCGATAGCGACCGCGTCCACAAATTCGTGTCGGGGTTCATGCTGGTGTTCTTCATCGCGTATATCGCGACGTTGTTCGTGCAGCTGAACTGATTATGCCGCGCGCCCTTCGTGCGGCATGGCGGTGACGCCGGCGAAGCGCATCGTGCGCTCCTTCTGGTACATGTAATCGCGCGTCATCGGCAGCGTGTCGATCTTCTTCGCCAGCTGGATCTGGAACACCACCTGTCCGTCGTGGCGGAATGCCATCTCCGATCCGGCGAGATAGAACTCCCACATCCGGCAGAACCGCTCGTCATACAGCTTCGCGATCTCGGCCCGGTTGGCGGCAAAGCGCTGCTGCCAGGCGAGAAGCGTCTCGGCGTAGTGCAGGCGCAGCACCTCGATGTCGGTGACGATCAACCCGCTCCGCTCGATGATCGGCAGCACTTCGGACAGCGCCGGCACGTAGCCGCCGGGGAAAATGTACTTCGCGATCCACGCATTGGTCGCGCCCGGTCCGTCTGTCCGCCCGATGGTATGCAGCAGCATCGCGCCGTCGTCGCTCAGAAGATCGCGCACTTTTGCGAAGAACGCTTCGTAGTACGGCGCGCCGACATGCTCGAACATGCCGACCGAAACGATGCGGTCGAATTTGCCGGTCAGCGCGCGATAGTCGGTCAGCTCGAACCGGCAGCGTTGCGCCAGCCCAGCTTTCGCCGAACGCTCGCGCGACACCGCAAGCTGCTCCTCGGACAAGGTCACGCCCAGCACCTTCGCGCCGGTGTCGCGCGCGATGTCGAGCGACAGCCCGCCCCAGCCCGATCCGATGTCGAGCACCGTCATGTCCGTCTTGTCGAGCGACAGCTTGGCCGCGATGTGCCGCTTCTTGGCGATCTGCGCTTCTTCCAGTGTGTCGTCCGGGCTGTTGAAGTAGGCGCAGGAGTATTGCCGGTCCTTGTCGAGGAAAAGATCGTACAGCGTGTCCGACAGATCGTAGTGATGCGCGACATGCGCCTTCGACTGCGCCGCGCGATTGAACTGTTTGAACGGCCGCAGCATCCTACGTACTACGCGCCCGGCCTTGTGCCATGGCGTGATGCCGGAATGCGCGAGATTGCGCATCAGGAAATCGAGCAGATCGCGGATGCTGCCGTCTTCGACGGTAAGCCGTCCGTCCATGTAAAGCTCGCCGAGCTTCATGTCGGGATTCATCCCGACCTCATAAAGCCCTCGTCTGTCGTGGAAGCGGATCGCAATGCGCGGCTCGCCCGAACCGAACACAAGTGGCGCGCTACCGGGTCGCTGCACGGTAAGCGTGCCTGTACGAACCACGGCCTTTAGTAGAGCTGCGAGCATCGTCGTCGCCTCCCAATCCAATCCGCCCCTGGACAGGTAACGAATTGAACCGAAGTTCACGCGTCATGGCAATGCGCGCGAGGCTTACGCCGTCTACTGTCGTGTCAGGCTGGTTGCCGAAAAATGATGCACACGCCGGTCTTGTCGCGTAGCGCGAACTCGAGAAAACCCCACGGTTTCTTCGTCACTTGGCGCCCGTTGGTATGTAGCAGGTCGGGCCGCCGGCCGCTGATTTCGGCGTAAAGATCGTCGATTGTGTCGGTCTCGATGGCGAGCTCCGGCCGGTCCTTCGCGGCAAACTCCGGGCTCTCGATCAGATAGCATTTGGCGCCGTCGCGCTCGACGACCGCCATGTCCTCGTCCTGGTAGAGCACCTTGAAGCCCATGCCGGCGACGAACAGGTCGAGCCCCTCCGCCATGTGATCGAAGAAGATCTTCGGCAGCAGCTTGTTCATCATGGCACTTACCCTTTGAGCGGTTGCATGCCCTGCTGCGTCAGCCCGAACCCGCCGACCGGCGTGGTCGTCGCGGTCGATGTCATGCCGGTGATGTGCGGCCGCGCTTTCGCGATAACTGCCTGCACCTCGGGCAGCTTCAGCGAGGCGTCATGGCTCTCCTTGCTGTCCCACGCTTCGGTGATCCAGATCGCGTTCGCATCGGCGGGATCGGTCGCGATGATATAGCTGAGGCACCCCGGCATGCCGCCGACGCTCTCCAGCATCGCCGCCACCACCTCGTCGCGCTTGCCTTCGGCGACCGTCATCTTGCCGATCATGCCGAACATCGCCGTCGTCATTGTTGCCATCGCCATTGCTCCGTTGCTCGACGCGGCGAGCGCCGCCACGCCGATACCCAACACCACACTGCGCCGGTCAGTCGTCATTTACCGGTCGCCTTCTCATAGATTTCCGGCTTGAACCCGACGGTCAGCTTGCCGCCGATGTCCAGCACCGGCCGCTTGATCATGCCGGGCTGCGCCAGCATCAGCGCAATCGCCTTCTTCTCGGTGACGTTCTCTTTGTCCTTGTCGGGCAGCTTGCGGAACGTCTGACCGCTCTTGTTCAGCAGCGTTTCCCAGCCGACCTTCTCGGCCCAGCCTTCCAGTGTTGCTTTCTCGATGCCTTCCTTCTTGTAGTCGTGGAAGGTGTAAGGAACGCCGTGCGTGTCGAGCCACGTCCACGCCTTCTTCATCGTGTCGCAGTTCTTGATGCCGTACAGGGTGACGCTCTTCGCCATGATGTGCTCCGTTGACCGGCGGCAAACCTAGCCGCGCAGCGCCCAGCGCGCGAGGCGGATATGGATGGAGCGACCGATCAGGCTGTGCACCAAGGTCACCTCGCGCACGGTCCATCCGATCGGCTGGATCGGCACGTCTTCCACGATCGTGTCGTCGTAAAGAAGCGTCATGTGCGGCGTGAAACTGCCGCCGACCCATGCACCAAGCCCGGTGCGCTTCATCGACAGACCGAGCCCGCGATGCAGTCCCGCCAGCCCGCCGTCCTTGTCACCGCTGCGCAGAACAAGCGATCCCTGGGCACCCCGGCTTACCCGATCGAATGTCACGTCGAACGGCGCCACATCCACCGAACCGCCGGCCACGAACGCGTTTGCCAGGATGCTTTCTGGAATGGCGCTGTCGTAATCGCCCAGATGATGCAGCGTGACGTGCAGTTGGTTCGCCGCCAGCGGCTTGCCGCTCAGCCCGCGCGCCGCGCGCACTGTCTCCGCAAGTGCCGTCACGCGTGCCGCGGTTTCCGGATCGGGATAAAGACAGAAGAACAGCCGGTCTGTTGGTTGTTGTGCCGATAGAAGAGCGCCCATAACCCACCTCTGATTCTCGATTTGTTCGTACGGAACATATAAGGAACATTGGCGCCGGGCAACGGGACACGCGCGAATTTCGTGGCGAGCGCGCGCGCAAAGCGTTAGCTGCTCGCGCATGACACCCGCCGCCCGCCTGCAAGCCGCGATCGATATTCTCGACGGTCTCGAGACCAGCGGCTTGCCAGCCGACCGCTTCATCCGCGAATTCTTCCGCGCCCGCCGCTACGCCGGATCGAAAGACCGTGCGAGCGTCACGGAACGTGTCTACGACATCTTCCGTCACCGCGCCGAGTATTCGTGGCGCATGCAGAGCGAGAGCAATCGCGCGCGCGCCATCGCATCGCTTCTGGGCGATGGCGCCACCATCGACGAAGTCACCGCACTCTTCACCGGCGATGGCTACGGCCCCGCGGCCCTCAGCGACGAAGAACGCCGCGCCGTCGCCGAACCGCCATCGGGCGAAATGCCGCCGCATGTGCGCGGCGAATTTCCGGAACATCTCACCGCCGAACTCACCCGCCGCTTCGGCGCGGCACTGAACGGCGAGATGTACGCCCTCACCGAACGTGCGCCGGTCGATCTGCGCGTCAACACGCTCAAGGCGGAGCGCGCCGATGTCCTGCGCGAGCTTTGGGAGGCCGGCTTCGACGCGCAGAAAACACCGTTCGCCCCACACGGCATCCGCATCGCCGCCGGCAAGGGTTCGGCTACGCTGCAGCAGAGCAAACTCTTCCTCTCCGGCGCGTTCGAATTCCAGGACGAGGCCGCGCAGATCTGCGCCGCGCTGTGCGACGCCAAACCTGGCATGCGCGTGCTCGACCTCGCGGCCGGGGCAGGGGGCAAGTCCCTCGCACTTGCCGCCGCGATGCAGAACAAGGGCGCCATCGTCGCCTGCGATGTCCGGCGCAATGCGCTCGCCAATCTGACCGAACGCGCCATCCGCGCCGGCGCCACCATCATCACCACGAAACTCGCAAACGAACTCAAACCGTCGGAGCAGTTCGACATCGTGCTGGTCGATGCGCCGTGCAGCGGCACCGGCACCTGGCGCCGCCAGCCGGAACTGCGCTGGCGCCTGCCGCCATCCCGCCTCGACGAGCTGAACGCCATCCAGGACGCGCTGCTCGATCAGGCCGCGGCGCACGTGAAACCCGGCGGCCGCCTCGTCTACGCCACCTGCTCCATCCTGCCGCGCGAAAACGAAGACCGGTTTACAGCGCTTCTCAATCGCAACCCGGCCTTCACACCGCGCGCCGCCGCAGAGATCTGGCGCGCGAGCGGGGCATCCGCCACACCTCCCGGTATGGATACCATCTTCGCTGCTACCCCACATCGCACCGGCACCGACGGTTTCTTCACCGCAATCGCCGTGCGGTAGTAACCCTGATCACAGACACGCCCGGCTTAGTCTTTTCGCACTATTGTCATGTTGTCAGGGGCCGCTATGTTGGTGGCTTCAGGGGCGGCTGAAGTAACTTCATCCAAGGGGACACTTATGAAATTCCGGCACTTTGTTGCCATGGCGCTTGCCGCCGTGGGGCTTCTTGCTTTGCCCGCGGCCAGCTCCGCGGATGGAGGCAAGCAGGACTTCCGTCTCGTCAATCACACCGGCTACACGATCAGCCGCGTCTACGTCTCGCCGCACAAGGCATCGGACTGGCAGGAAGACGTGCTCGGCGACGACACGCTCAGCGACGGCCAGGGCGTGCGCATCCGCTTCAGCCGCGACTCCAGCGCCTGCGTGTGGGACCTGAAGGTTGTCTACGAATCCGACGGTTCGTCGGCCGAGTGGGGCAACTTCAATCTCTGCACGATCTCGGAGATCTCGATCTACTACGACGAGGACACCGAGAAGACGACGGCGACCTGGAAATAACAGGCACGCCGCTTCGAAGTTTGAGAAACCCCGGCACCGCCCGTGCCGGGGTTTTTCTTTTGCCCGGAACGGTGCGAAACAATCTCTGTCGATCCCCGGAGCCACAACAATGATTCGCGGAAGCTGTCTGTGCGGCGCCGTCCGCTTCGAGATCGACAAGGTGCTCGCCCTCACGCACTGCCACTGCGTGAACTGCCGCAAGCTGACCGGCGCCGCCTTCGCGACCTACGCCCACGTGACCGACAGCAAATTCCGCTTCACCGCCGGCGAGGAGAACAGCGTCCAGTTCGAATCCGCGCCCGGCTCCTACCGCAACCGCTGCAAAATCTGCGGCTGCCTCACGCCTGGAAAAGCCAGCTATCTTAAGACCTGGAGCATCGCCGCCGGCCTCCTCGATGACGATCCGGGCATAAAGCCCAGCCTGCACGTTTTCACGTCATCCAAAGCCCCGTGGTGGGACATCCACGACACCCTGCCGCAGCACGAAAAGTGGATGCCCGGCTACGAGCCCAAGCAGACCTAAACACCCACAATATGCAGGGCTGACACGTCCATCTCGCGCTAGACTCGGCTGCCCCCCATGGCCTAAATCCCGTCATGGCAGCCCCCGTTCTTGTGATCGACTTCGGCTCGCAGGTGACCCAGCTGATTGCGCGCCGCGTGCGCGAAGCCGGCGTCTACTGCGAAATCGTCCCCTTCCAGAAAAGCGAAGCGGCGCTCTCCAGCGACCCGCCCCCGCGCGCCATCATCCTCTCCGGCGGACCGGCGAGCGTGATGGAAGACGGCGCCCCGCGCGCCCCGCAAAAGGTGTTCGAGATGGGCGTCCCCGTCCTCGGCATCTGCTACGGCGAGATGGCGATGGCCGAGCAGCTCGGCGGAAAGGTCGAAGGCGGCCACCACCGCGAGTTCGGCCGCAGCGACATCAAGATCGAGAAGACCTCACCGCTCCTCGCCGGCCTCGGCGACATCGGCGACAAGGAGCCGGTGTGGATGAACCACGGCGACAAGATCACCGCCATGCCGCCCGGTTTCCAGGTCGTCGCTACGTCGGAGCATTCGCCCTACGCCGTAATCGCGGACGAGAAGCGCAAGCTCTACGGCATCCAGTTCCATCCCGAAGTCGTGCACACGCCGCGCGGCGCGGAGATGTACAAGAACTTCGTCGTGAACATCGCGGGCATCAAGCCTGAGTGGAACATGCACGCCTTCCGCGCCCGCGAGATCGAGAAGATTCGCGCTCAGGTCGGCAAAGGCAAAGTGATCTGCGGCCTCTCCGGCGGCGTCGACAGCTCCGTCGCGGCGGTACTGATCCACGAAGCGATCGGCGATCAACTGACCTGCATCTTCGTCGACACCGGCCTGATGCGCGCCGGTGAGGCGGACGAAGTCGTCTCGCTGTTCAAGAACCACTACAACATCCCGCTGATCCACGCGCAGGCGCAAGACCTGTTCCTCGGCCGCCTCGAAGGCGTCAGCGATCCGGAGCAGAAGCGCAAGATCATCGGAAGCACCTTCATCGACGTGTTCGACAAGGAAGCGGCCACCATCGGCGGCGCCGAATTCCTCGCGCAAGGCACGCTCTATCCCGACGTGATCGAAAGCGTGAGCGCCACCGGCGGGCCGAGCGTGACGATTAAAAGCCACCACAATGTCGGCGGCCTGCCCGAACGCATGAAGATGAAGCTCGTCGAACCCTTGCGCGAACTCTTCAAGGACGAAGTGCGCGCACTGGGCCGCGAGCTAGGTCTCCCCGAACCCTTCGTCGCCCGCCACCCATTCCCCGGCCCGGGCCTCGCCATCCGAGTCCCCGGCGAGATCACGCGCGACAAGCTCGACATCCTGCGCAAAGCCGACGTCGTCTACCTCGACGAAATCCGCAAAGCCGGCCTCTACGACAAAATCTGGCAAGCCTTCGCGGTGCTGTTGCCGGTCCGCACCGTGGGCGTCATGGGCGACGGCCGCACCTACGACTACGTCCTGGCCCTACGAGCCGTAACCAGCAGCGACGGCATGACCGCCGACTACTACCCCTTCGAGCACTCTTTCCTCGCCCGCGTAAGCACCCGCATCGTCAACGAAGTCCGCGGCATCAACCGCGTGGTCTATGACGTGACAAGCAAGCCGCCGGGAACGATTGAGTGGGAGTGACGAGTTCGTTCCCTTGTTGTTCTAAGGGATCGAATCGGACATAGTGTCGGAAATCATCCCGCGAGGTTGCATGTCCGAATTTTCAGAACTTCGCCAACGTGCTGGGCTGTCGTTAGCCGAAGTGGGCGAGCACTTAGGCTATACGGAACGGCAGTGCCGTCGATTTGAAGTCGGCGACGGTGAGCCGCGAAAGGCTGCGATGGAGGTCATGCGGCTACTCGCACCAGCTAGCCGCCTTCAGTCGAAGAGAGAATTCACATTCATTGACCTCTTTGCTGGAATAGGTGGCTTTCGGCGCGCTTTTGAGCCGCTGGGTGGCAAGTGTGTCTTTACCTCAGAGTGGGATAGGTGGTCGCAGACCACATACAAAGCGAACTACGATTGCGATCATGAGGTTGCGGGCGACATAACAAAAATACCTGCCGCAGATATTCCCGGCCACGACGTATTGTTGGCGGGCTTCCCATGTCAGCCGTTCTCTCTTGCAGGTGTGTCTAAGAAGAATTCGCTTGGTCGTGCGCATGGGTTTCGCTGTGAGATGCAAGGCACGCTCTTTTTCGACATAGCGCGCATTATTCAACACCATCGCCCGCAAGCGTTCCTGCTCGAAAACGTCAAAAACCTCAAAAGCCACGACAAAGGAAATACGTTTGATGTTATCATGAAGACACTGAAGGAAGACTTAGGTTACAACGTGCACACACGTATAATCGATGCTCGTCCTTGGGTGCCGCAACATCGCGAGCGGATTTTTATTGTAGGTTTCCGCGAGAACGCAAAGTTTTCCTTTGATCAACTTGATTTGCCTAAAGCGCCATGGCCGACGCTGGAGGCGGTTTTGCACGATGAAGACGGAGCGGAACTTGGCGATGATCGATTCATCGCGCGCAACGGAAAGGTCGATGCCCGCTATACTTTGTCCACCCATCTTTGGACCTATCTCCAGAACTACGCCGAGAAGCACCGAGCTGCGGGCAATGGATTTGGCTTTGGTCTTGTAGGACCTAGTGATACGGCGCGAACGCTATCTGCGCGGTATCATAAGGATGGCTCGGAAGTTTTGATTCGTCAGAAACGCAACAACCCTCGGCGGCTAACGCCGCGAGAGTGCTCTCGTCTCATGGGCTTTGAGCGGAAGGGGGGCGAGCCCTTCAGAATTGTCCGCTCGGTATCAGACACACAAGCGTATCGGCAGTTTGGCAATGCGGTTGTCCCGCCCGTGGTTGAGGCTGTGGGTAGATTGATGCTGCCGCACATCGCATCCAACACTTCGACCGTGGCAAGTGTGCTCTGCAAGAAGTCGGATTTGTTTGCAGTTGCCTGATATCGTCGACCAAAAGACACGTAGCCGTATGATGGCTGGGATTAGGGCCAAAAATACAAAACCCGAGATACTTATACGCCGGGCTCTTCACGCCGAAGGATTTCGCTTTCGATTGCACGCCGCCGGAGTGCCGGGGAAGCCGGACCTAATCTTTCCCAAATATCACACTGCAGCATTCGTGCATGGCTGCTTTTGGCATGGCCATGATTGCCCGCTCTTCAAGATGCCTGCCACGCGTACGCAATTCTGGTCTGAAAAAATAGAGCGTAATCGCGTACGCGATTTTATTGTGCAGAAGCAGCTTGCTGATGCAGGCTGGCGTGTCATGATAATATGGGAATGTGCAATTCGAGGTCCGGGGCAGCTTGGCGTCCATCGCGTTACACAGCGAATTGCTGCGTGGTTACCGACTTTGAGCAATTTGCGTTTGGTACTTCGCGCTTCGAAACGAGAGGCAGCATGAGCGACGCATCGAAACTCATTGTCCAACAACCAGGTGTCGATGCGGATCTCCTCACTAAAATAATCCAAAGATCCGATCAGATTCTGATTAAGAAGCTGTCCAACAATGATCGCGATTGGGCCCGCTATAGAAATAAGCACCAAGCGGGCGTTTACATTCCATTTGCCGAACGGGACGGTGGGTTCTTTCCTCCTTTGGCAACAAGAGAGCGCACTGACTCTGGAAGTGATCCGATAAGAGAAGTTCTGATCCGAACTATTTGGCCCCAAGAGGCTGACACCAAGCTTTCTCGGCTGGTTCATTACACGAGTAAGGGCCAAGAGACGCATCTGACGAGGTTGCCCAAGGACGCGTTTGCCACCTTGCTACCTGCGTCGTTCCTCGTGATGGGGCGAACAGATTCGAAAGTGGAATTTGTGTATGAATGCTTGACGATCGACTCTGGCAGCGATGAAGCGGGGCTGCTTTCGGAGGTCTTCGATCTGTCTGCGGATTTTCTGATTGGTGTCTTCGAACCCGCGGTGCTTGAATCAACGGAACGCGGCAAAATCTTGGAATTTGCTGACGAAGTGATTGCGGCTTGGTTGGCTGGAAACATAGAAGCTTTTGCAAATGACAACGCGACAATGCCGCCTACCAGCGAGTTGGCAGGGATGGCCCGCAATCAGTTTCTTAGTGAGCACCACCTCGAAAAGCTTGATCCATTTGAACTCGAAAGGCCGGGCGACGTCCTTCGTGAAATAAGCCGCAGTATTGAATTCAGTCTTTTCCGTGAGTACCAGCGGCGAGAACGATCCGTCGCTCTCGTGAGGCTGATGCTCGGCGATAGCCCGCGCCCCTATACCGCGTCGGATCTTATTCGGAAGCTCGTGGACGAATTTTCGAAGATCGATGCGCTCATGCTTTCTGCAAGTCAGCAGAGAAAGTCGCGTGCTGGATATTCATACGAGCATCACATTGAGAGTATGCTCTTGGGCGGCGAAATTCCGTTCGAGAAACAGGTCATCCTTGAATCCAAGAAACGTCCGGACTTCGTGTTGCCTTCTCTTGCTTGGACCGACAGTGGGAAATCCGCCGCAGATACCGGCCTCATCCTTAGCGCAAAGACGACACTTCGCGAACGCTGGAAGCAAGTGGAACGAGAGAAGGGACACAGGCGTCTCTTTCTGACAACTGTTGATGAGAACATTGCAAGCAACGTCATCGAAGATATGGCGTCGTTCGGTGTCCAATTGGTGATCCCGGAAAGTCTTCGAGAGTCCAAGCTGGCGGAATACGGAGGACACTCAAACGTCCTCGGCTTCCACCAATTATGTGATATTCAGATCAAGCCACATCTCGCAGTGTGGCGTAGTTGATGAAATGTGAGTTGGGGCGGAATTCGATATCGTTGTCGGCCTCCCCTCCTGAACGTGAGACAGCGCCGCTACCCCGATCGCTCATCAAAATACCGCGCCCCGTCGGCGTCGCGGTCTCAGTCTGCTCTTGAGGCACAGAAGAGGTGCGTGCGGATGCCCGCGCCGAGCGGTTCGTCCAGCGTGCCGGCGGTGACGGTGACGTTTGTCTCATCCGTCTCGGCGGGAAGCGGCGTGCCGCAGGTTTTGCAGCGGGTGATCGTGGTGGTCGTGCGCAGGGCGAATGGCACGTCGCGCCTCTCATCGCATTGACAGCAGCGCTCGTAGATCACACCTAACTGCTATGGAAGCCTCGCAACCCGGCCAGTCTCGCTTGGGTATTGCCGCGGAGGCCACAGCCTTCGTCGCGCTCGCGCTGTTGTCCAAAT
>DATAHD010000375.1:0-3662 GCA_036263395.1 Rhizomicrobium sp.
AGGATCAGCTTCAGCAGCGTCGTCTTGCCCGCGCCGTTGCGCCCGACAAGCCCAATGCGCCGCCCCGCAGGCAAGCTCGCGCTCGCCCCTTTCAGGATTTCGCGCCCCGCAATCCGGTAAACGATGTTGTCGAACACAAGCATGGCGGCGCGGCGTATACCCTAAGCTTTCGCCTCTTTCGAGGGCCACATGGACAGCTTCGAGATTCCTTTTCTCATTCTTCTACTGGTCGCCCTGGTGTTCGGCGGTGTGCAAATCCAAAAGGCGGTCCGTACCGGGGTCGTCACACACTGGTTCATGTTCCAGCCGGTGCGGCGGAACAGGCGCGATACGCCGGTCGATTTCTGGTTCGGCGTCGCCTACTACATTGTTACGTGGATATTCGCGCTGGTTTTGATCGGCATGTTGCTGTCCGGCGCGTTCTGAGCGTTAACCCGCAACGCTTGCGCTTTCACAATCGTCCGTTATAAGGCGCCCGCTTTCCCATTTTTCGGAGTTTCCCATGGCCGTCGAGCGCACGCTTTCCATCATCAAGCCGGATGCCACCCGCCGTAACCTCACCGGCGCGATCGTCGACCGGTTCGAGAAGGCCGGCCTCCGCGTCATCGCGTCCCGCCGCATCTATCTCAGCCAGCGTCAGGCCGAAGAGTTCTATGGCGTACACCGCGAGCGTCCGTTCTTCGGCAGCCTCGTTGCATTCATGACCAGCGGCCCGGTCGTCGTGCAGGTTCTCGAAGGCGAAAGCGCCATCGCGAAGAACCGCGAAGTGATGGGCGCCACCAACCCGGCCAACGCCGCCGCCGGCACCATCCGCAAGGACTTCGCCGAGTCGATCGAAGCCAACTCGGTCCACGGCTCCGACGCGGTCGAAACCGCCGCCAACGAGATCAAGTTCTTCTTCAGCGACCTCGACATCGTCGGCTGATTGGCTGCAGAGCGCACAAACAAAAAGGGGCGGCATGAAGCCGCCCCTTTTTTTATGGTCCGTTGAGATTACGGCACCGGACAGCCGAGTGGCGAATTGTTCGGATCGCACTGCGGCGGCGTGATCGTCTGATAGACGTCCTTGCCGGCCGCCGTGACGGTCTCCATCAGATCGGACATCGGGTCGTCATGACGCGCGCGATCGCGCAGGCTCACGCCCGGACCGCCGATGGCGTACTTGATGCCGCCCCAACCGCCGCTCGAGTTGTTGTCGCCGAGACGGCCCGTCGCGAACAGCGAGAAGCCCGAATCGCCGAACTGGTATTCTGCGCTCAGAACACCGGCGTTGGTGCCTAGCGTGTAGCGGTGACCGAGCGAGACCGAGAAGTCGTCGGTCGCGTAATACGTCACGTCCAGGCGATCCCAAAAGCGATCGATCACGTCGCCGCCTTCCCAACCGGTCACGGCGCTCACCGTCCAGTCGCCGGCAAACCATTCCGCTTCGGCGCCGATCTTCGTCACTTGGATACCGCCGAGCACGTCTGCGTGCAGCGTATCGAGATAGAGGCCGTACATGCCGCTGTCCGGATCGCGCCAAAACAGGTGGCCGCCGAGACCCCAGATGCCGATGCCGTGGATCGAGCCACCGAGGCCGTCAATCTGGGCGCCGACGCTATCGCCGATCGGCAGCGTGAGAGAGCCTGCGCCGTAGACGAAGTCGTTGGAGCCGACTTCGCCGGCGCCGGCGGAAAGTTTGCCGTTGATGGTGCTGACGGCCGGATCGGCCAGGACAGACGACACCGACAACGCGGACAGCACGAGCGCTGCCGCGAGGCTTTGCATTGCGCGGTTCAAGAAAAATCCCCTTAGTTAGAGCCGCGGACTGTTCCGCTGACTCATTTTCCGATGAGCGAGGAAGTGCCACCACACGGCGAGGCTGTCAAAGCCGCCCCGTTCGATTTGTGTGACCCCTTTGCATCGTTTTGGCTCCAATTTTATTCGGTGAATTTGCCGATTGCCGTTTTGTAAAACGATGCCGGACAGCGGAGCCTCGGCGTGAGCAAAGTGCCCAAGAATTGGGCTTGGTAGCCATGCAGGGCTTGGCGATTTCGCCCGGACGTCATATTTGCCACAAAGCAAAGGCGTTGAAGCGGAAGAGCTGGTCATGCAGGGCAAAGTCGTAGTCGTCACCGGCGGCACATCGGGCATCGGCGAAGTCGCGGCGACGGAGCTGGCGAAGAAGGGCGCGCGCATCGTCCTCATCGCGCGTGACCGCGGCCGCGCCGCCGACACGCTGGCCAAGCTGAAGGCCGCCAATCCGACAGTGGCGCACACCGCGCACTACGCTGAACTCTCCAGCATTGCGGAGATGAAGCGCGTCGCGGCCGAAGTCGCCGCCGCCGAGCCGAAGATCGATGTGCTGGTCAACAATGCCGGCGCCGTGTTCCTCGCGCGCCATGAGAGCATCGACGGCCTGGAGATGACGTTCGCCACCAACCACATGGCGTATTACGTCCTCACCAACATCCTGCTGCCGAATCTCAAAGCCGCCGGCAACGCGCGCATCGTCTCCACCGCGTCCGACGCGCACAAAGCCGGCAAGATCGACTTCGACGACCTGCAGCTGAAGAAGAGCTACAGCACCTTCCGCGCCTACGGCACGTCGAAGCTGGAGAACATCCTCTTCACCCGCGAACTCGCCCATCGTCTGGAGGGCAGCGGCGTCACCGCCAACTGTCTGCATCCCGGCTTTGTCGGCACACGCTTCGGCCAGAACAACGCCAAGAGCGGCTTCATGAAGACCGTCGCGCGCATCGCGATGTCGTTCGGCATCAAGCCGGAAGAAGGCGCCAAGACGATCATCTACCTCGCGACGTCGCCCGACGTCGAAGGCAAATCCGGCGGCTACTACTACAAAACCAAACTCGCCAAGCCGACCGCGGCTGCAGAAAGCGACGCCGATGCGAAACGGCTGTGGGATCTGTCGCGCGAACTCTCCGGTGTCGGCTGATGGACAACGCAAAGAAGAAAGACCTCGTCCGCGAATACAAGGAACAGAAGACAACGCCCGGCATCTTCGCCGTGCGCTGTGGCGAGTCTGTGTGGGTCGGCCCGTCGAAGAACCTCGACAAACAGCAGAACAGCATCTGGTTCCAGCTGCGCATGAACGGCCACATGAACAAGGCGATGCAGGCGCTGTGGAACGAGAAGGGCGCCGACGCCTTCACCTTCGAGGTGCTGGAAGAAATCGCCGGCGACAACCCGCAAATGATCGCGCTGCTGTTGAAAGAGCGCGACGCCGCGTGGCTTGAGGAGTTGAGTGCGGGAAAGGCGCTTTGAAACTGCTCCTCTCCCTCTAAAACAAAACTGTCATCCCCGGCGACTGGCGCGTAGCGCCGGGAGGGAAGGGGACCCAGGATAAGCCGCTTCTCAGCTGCCGACCGAATGAACCTCGGTTTCATTCTTCGAACAGCACAGCAAGCTGCTTATCCTGGGTCCCCTTGTAACTTGAGTTTGTCCGGATCGGCTAAGCTTGCCGATGCGGAGGCGGGCGGGAGTTCGCAGTCCCCATGGTCGGTCGAGGCCGCAGGGAAGCGCGTGACCCCGTCCGTCGTTCCATCGAACCCGAACAGTCGCTTGGGCCGCGCAAAGCGAAGCTCGATTGCGCAAGGATGGGTGAAGATGGGTACGTATGTCGGTATCGATGTCTCGAAGGATCGTCTGGACATTCATGTCCT
>DATAHD010000376.1:0-2996 GCA_036263395.1 Rhizomicrobium sp.
TCGCCGCGCACGCGGTCTTCATAGACGGTCGATTGCTCGAGCAGCAGCACACGCTTGCCGGCCCGCGCCATCACGATCGACAGCGCGCTGCCGCCGATACCGCCACCCACCACGATCAGATCGTAGTCCGCCATTGCTCACACCTTGCTTGCGGTTTCGATAGTTGCTTACGTGCTTTTGCGTACAGCGGATTTTGCGGCATTCGGCCATCATCGCAAGTGCGCATCGTCAGGGAACAGCACATTCGCGGGGACTTATGAGCGCATCGCCATTTCCATTGAAGGGTCGCAGCATTCTCATCACGGGTGCATCGTCGGGGCTTGGCCGCCGCTTTGCGCAGGTGCTTGCGAGCGGCGGTGCCAAACTTGCCGTAGCGGCGCGCAGGAAAGACCGCCTCGCTTCACTCGTGAATGAATTGAAGGCTGCCGGATCGGAAGCCGTCGCGGTCAGCATGGATGTCGAGGACGAAGCCTCCATCATCGCCGGTTACGACGCAGCGGAAGCCGTAATCGGCCCGATCAACGGCATCATCGCCAATGCCGGCATGAACAGTCGCGCCATGGCCGCCGATATCTCCGCGGAAGAATTCGACAAGGTGTTCTCGGTTAACACGCGTGGCGTGTTCCTGACCGCCCGCGAAGGCGCCCGGCGCGCGATGAAGGCGAAGATCGAAACCCGCATCGCGCTTGTTGCGTCGATCGGCGCCGTGAAAGTGCTGCCGGGCCTGACGGCGTACTGCGCGTCGAAGGCCGCCATCGTGATGATGGGCCGCTGCCTCAGCCGCGAATGGGCCAACCGCGGCATCAACGTGAACATCCTCTGCCCCGGCTACATCCGCACGGAGCTGAACAGCGAGTGGTTCGACGAAGAAGGCGGCAAGAAACAGATCGCGGGTTTCCCGCGTCGCCGTTTGATGGAAGAGACCGATCTCGACGCGATCATTTCGTATCTGATGGCCGATGCATCACGCGCCGTGACGGGTTCGGTGTTCACCATCGACGACGGACAGACACTCTAAGGGGCAAGGCTTGGAAACTCGAGTTGAAGATACGGGCGCTATCTTACGCGATGGCTACTGGTTTCCTGATCTGAATTCAGAACTGCAGCAAACGCTCCTCACCGCCGCTGAAGAGCGCTGGTATCCCGCGAACGATCGCATCTGGCGCATCGGCGATCCGGTCCGTGGTCTCTGCGCCATCCTCAAGGGCGATATCCGCATCTTTGTGAAGCACCCACTTGTCGGTCATGTGCAAATGAGCGCAATTGGCCCGGGATGCTGGTGTGGAATCGTCCCGCTTTCACTTAACGAACCCACGGAAAACTTCGAACTACGGTGCGCGGTGGAAACGCGTATATTGTTTTTCCCGACGGCAAAGCTCGCCGAAATAGAACTGGCCCAGCCGGGCATGGCGCGGGCCTTTATGCGCCTACTCGCTTCGCATCAGGATCGCGCTGCCGATAAAGCCATCGAGGCTCGCTTTGAAGCGCCTGTCCGTGCGGCACGCATCCTCTACCGCTTCTTCAAGCTGCATGGCGTTCCGGCCGGCCGTTGGGGAGCCTCGTCTGTAGCCTTCACGCAGCAGGACTTGGCCGAGCTTGCGAACATTTCGCGGCAGTACGCGAACAGACTTCTCGCCAACTGGGAGGAGAAGGGCATTATCGATTGGCGTTCACCCAGCCAACCGAAGGTCGATATGCGCAAACTGCGCGAAGCTTCGGGATATGCGGATCAAGAGGCGCGCACGCGAGCCTGGGTCTGACCGATCACGCGGCCGCGAGAGCGAGGCGAACCAGGTCGGCCGTACTCCTGGCCTTCAGCTTGTTCTTAATCCGAAGGCGATGCGCTTCAACCGTGCGATAGGAGATGCCGAGCTTAAGTGCGATTTCCTTGCTGGACAGCCCGGTGACGAGCAGGTCGAGAACATTCAGTTCGCGATCCGAAAGAACGTCGCAGGACGCGTTGCGCGGCCCGGACTTGGCACGCTGACTGCGGACGGCGTCCTCGATTGCCTGTGCGATCGCTTCGATCGTTGCGGGCTTCTGGATATAATCGGCAACGCCCGTTTTCATGGCGCTCACCGCCATCGAAACGTCCGCACTGAAGGTTGTAAGCACGAGGGGGATATCGCATTGCGATTCCCGGAGCTTGCGATGCAACGTCAGGCCGTCGATGCCCGGCAACACCGAAGAGGCAACCACACAGTCGCCCGACGGCATCTCCGACAGCAGTGCTTCAGCGGAGCCGAAACAGCGCACGCGATAACCCTTTTCCTGCAGCAAACTGCCGAGCGCTTCGCGGGCTGACACGTCGTCTTTGACAATCAGGGCGGTTGGCCTGTCATCCATTTTTCTGCAGATCCTGCGCAGGTGTTGCTGTCGTCAACAAATTGCGCGCAGTTTGTAAACACCTCGTTATTCAATAGCCGAGCGCGCCATCAAACGATGTCGCCTTGTCGACAGCGAAACACCTTCGCGCGCGAACAATTCCAGCGTCCTTCACCAGCGAAACGCCATTGGGGATCGCGAACATCCTGTTTCGCTCTTCAGTCGCAAAAGCTCCGTGTACTGCATTTCAGTTGCAACGAAATTCGATCAATCGCTGCAACTCTGTCTCATCTGGCGCGAGAACTGATCCACATCAACAAAAGCGGCAATTTCACACGCGATGCAGTGGAGAGTTGCCGGAATAAAGACGCGGCTCGCGCGTCCCTCTCCGGTATCCACTGTGAGAGTTTGAAATGTCCCTTCCGCTGACCAAAGTGTTTCTGGCCTCTGCTGTTTCCGGCACAGGGGGCTTTCGTTTCCATCCCAATGCCAGCGGCGATCTCAATGCGACCGTCACAGGTTCATCGGCGGCGCCATGGATCAGCGGTATCGCCGATCTCAATGGCGATCTCATTCCCGACCTCATTATGGGTGCGCCGGGCGATGACGACAAATTCAACAACGCCGGCCGCATCTTCGTGAGCTTCGGCAGTGCTGCCGGAAGCAATACG
>DATAHD010000377.1:0-3549 GCA_036263395.1 Rhizomicrobium sp.
AAGGCGTTGCCGCCCTTCTCGCCGAAACTGTTATAGCCCGACGACACCATCATCTGATCGCCCGCGAGCAGTGGCCCATGCGCATCGAACGCCCCGCCATGCGCCGCCACACCGTTCACAGTGTTCGCGTAGTCGCGCCAGCTATCGTAACTCCACAGCACTTTGCCGCTCTGCGCATCATACGCCTCGAGCTTGCCGTCCAGGCTCCCGGCAAATACCAGATCCGGCCCCGCGATGATCGCGGCCGACAGTCCCGGCGAACAGGTGCGATCCGCACAGCGCGGCGTGCGCAGATGCGACCAGCGCAACTCGCCCGTCGCGATGTCATACGCATAAAGCCCCGCGCGCGCCTTGCCCGGCCCGCTCATCTTGCCGGCGTCGACATCGCTCACTGGCACATAGAGCAAGCCAAGCTGCTCGTTCACCGCCATGCCCCAATGCACACCGCCCAGCGCGCCGCCACGGCCCGCCACCTTGGTCCACACCACATGTCCGTCGACGGGATCGAGCGCATACACCTGGCCCGACTTCTCACCCGCCAATAGCAATGTCCGTCCGTCCTTCGTATGCGCCAGGATCGTCGGCGCCCCGAAGTCGAGATCAGGCCCCAGCGGCTTGGGACAGTTGGGATGCCCCGAGCTGATATCGCACGCGATGTTGTAGGCATCGTCCTTGTGGAACTGATGTACCCAGCGCACGCTGCCATCCGCGGCATTCACCGCAAAGATGGAATCGCTCGTCGTCGTCGCCGGCCGGCTGTAGTTTTGCCCCGTGCCGAAGAAGATCGT
Source organism: Rhizomicrobium sp. (assembly GCA_036263395.1). Lineage (GTDB taxonomy): Bacteria > Pseudomonadota > Alphaproteobacteria > Micropepsales > Micropepsaceae > Rhizomicrobium. The sequence goes on from DATAHD010000377.1 coordinate 789, forward strand.
GTTGCTCGCCGCATCCAGCGTCGCCGGTCCCCACACCGGCGCGCCCGACGGCGCAAACTCCTCGACGAAGATGAAGTGATGCCCGACCAGTTTCGGCTGACCGGGGATGGAGCGGCGATGCCAGAGCGTGGCGCCATCGCTCAGCTTCACCGCCGCCATGCCGCCGCTCGTCGTGCAGCAGCCATAAAACGGATTCGCCACCAGCCCGATCTCCAGTGACGACAGCGGCACATACATGCGCGGCCCATCGACCAGCGGCGTGCCCGACAGCATCACCACCGGATTGTCACCGGGACCGCGTCTGTCCCACAGCGCCGCACCGTTCGATGCGTTCAGCGCATACATGTGCCCGGGATAGCGATCGTTGAAGAACAACGCCGTCTTGCCGCCGAAGTTCGCCTGCACGATCGCGGTGCCGATGTAGCCGGTGTGCGGTGACGTCCACCGTGCGCAGCCGCTGCGCCGGTTCAGCGCGACAACGCCATGTCCGGCATCGCCCAGAAAGATCGTGTCGTCGCTCACCAGCGGATAGGACCGCGGCGCATCGCTGCTCAGCCCATACGTCCACTTCAGCCTGAGCCGCGCCACGTTCGCGGCCGTGATCGTCGTCTTCGGCTGATAGCGCGTGTTGCGCGCATCGATGCCCCAACCGGCCGACGCAAAGCCTTTCAGCGCCGGCGTACCCGCGCAATCGGCCGCCTGTGCCGCGCCGCAAAACGCCAGCAGAGCCAACGCCCCGGCGACCATCGTCCCGATAGCTCTATGCATGAAAGCTCCCACTCCCAAGGATCAACATGGGGAGATGAAATTGATTTGCCAAGCACAGAGAAGGTGGGGGCAGCGCAAAACTTTCACCCTCCCCTTGAGGGAGGGTCGAATTCGCAAAGCGAATTCGGGGTGGGGTCCTTCTCCGCGGCGCGATGACCCCACCCCGAAAATCTCCGCTGCGCTTCGATTATCGACCCTCCCTCAAGGGGAGGGTGAAAACGATGTCATTCCTCGATCGTCACCGATTGTCCCGGCTGCGGCGGCATCAGCACCACCTTGTGCAGGGTGAGCACGATCAACACCACCGGCAGGCTGCACCAGAACATGAACAGGAACGTGTCCGCATAGGCCGTGATCGTCGCGTTGCGCATGATCATGCCGTGCAGCGCCGCCAACCCGAACGGCATCTGCGGGTTCAGCATCATCGCATCCGCATTCACCCCCAGCACGCGATTGAACACACTGGCGTGCCCGCTTGTCTGCGCATAGGTCGTCTGCACCGCGACGCCGAGCAATGTCGTCGTCAGCGACACACCCGCCGCCGATCCGACATTGCGCAGCAGGTTCATCGCGCTCGCACCGTCGGTGCGCAGATGCTGCGGCAAGGTCGAAAAGCCATAAAGGTTCGACGGCACGAAGATCATCCCCATGCCCGCGCCCTGGATAAAGGATGTCCACGACAGCGTCGCCATGTCGATCTGCGGCGTCCACGTCGACATCTCCAGCATCGACCACGCCAAGGTCAGCGATCCCACCAGCATGATGCGGCGCGGATCGAGCCGCATGGCCAGCCGCCCGACGATCAGCATGGTCAGCATCGTGCCCAGCCCGCGCGGCGCCATCAGCAAGCCGGTATCCAGCACCGAATATCCGCCCAGCGTCTGCAGATAGGGCGGTAGCAACGCACTCGTCGCCAGCAGCACCATACCGACAAAGAAGGTCAGGATCAGTGAGGCGCGATAATTGCGATCCTTCAACAACTCCGGCGGCACGAATGACGTCTTCGACGTCATCAGGTGCACGACGAACAGATAAAGCCCGAGCAGCGCGACAATGCCCTCCAGCACGACCTCCGGCGAGTTGAACCACGCCTGCGATTGCCCGCGGTCGAGCATCAGCTGCAACCCGCCGATGCCCGCACTCAGTGCCGCAAAGCCGAACCAGTCGAACTTCGCTGGCGCCGGCAGCCTGTCTTCGCGCAGGAATGTCATGATGCCGAGCACCGACACGATGCCGATCGGCACGTTCACATAAAACACCCAGCGCCAACTGAAATTGTCGGTGAGAAATCCGCCGAGCGTCGGCCCCAGGATCGGCCCCAGCATGATCACCATTGACCAGATCGCCATGATCGAGGCGCGCTTCTCCAGCGGATAGCGATCGAGAATGATCGCTTGGCTGAGCGGCGACAGCGTCGCGCCGAACGCGCCCTGCAGCAGCCGGAACATCACCATCTGCTCGATCGACTGCGCCGCGCCGCACGCCATCGAGGCAACGGTGAAACCGATCAGGCTCGCGAGAAACAGCTCCTTGCGTCCGAAGCGCGACGCCAGCCACCCGACCGGCGCCGTCATGATCGCCGATGCGATGATGTACGACGTCAGAACCCAGGTGATCTGATCGCGCGATGCCTGCAGGCTGCCTTGCATATAGGGCAGGGCGACGTTGGCGATCGTCGAGTCCAGCATCTGCATGAACATGCCGAGCATCACGCAAACGATCGCAATGCGCAGCTCGAACGGATCGTCCCGCACCGGCTCCGCCGCCGAAATCGCCTGATCGCTCATGCCCCGCACCCCGCGGCGCGGTCCAGCCCGAAAATGTTCAGCACACGCTCCCCATGCAGCCGGTTATCCACGCCGACCGAAGCAGAGCAGACGCCCCCACTGACAAAAAATCAACTGTGCAGCAGCACGAACGCTGGAAGGGAGCGGAGAAACGTCACACGGCCGCCCCAGCCTGTGGCTGCGGTCGAACCGTAAGCGGCGCCTGG
>DATAHD010000378.1:0-2907 GCA_036263395.1 Rhizomicrobium sp.
GACCGGGCCGGCCGCAAAGAGCGGCTGGCCGCGATCGCCGGAATCGTACCGAGCCTGTTGGAGCCGCCGCCAGGCTGCCGCTTTGCGGCACGCTGCGAGTTTGCGATGCCGGTCTGCAACGCGGCGACACCGCCGCTGCGCCGGGTCGCAACCGATCACGAGGTCGCCTGCGTCTTATGAGCGTCCCCGGCGACGATCGCCCGGCCGGCGAACCTCTGCTGCGGGTGAACAACCTGGTGAAGCATTTTCCGCTCAAGGGCGGGCTGCTGTCGCGCAATGCCGAGCGCGTCCATGCGGTGGACGGCGTCAGCTTCGATATCCGCCGCGGCGAAACGCTTGGGCTGGTCGGCGAATCCGGGTGCGGCAAGTCGACGACCGGCCGCTGCATCCTGCGCCTCGTCGAGCCGACCTCGGGCGAGATCTGGTTCGAGGGCAAGGACACGACAGCGCTGTCCGGCGGCGAATTGCGCGCGCTCTGCCGCGACATGCAGATCATCTTCCAGGACCCCTACGCCTCGCTCGACCCGCGCATGACAATCGGCGCGATCATCGGCGAAGCACTTGTCATTCACGGGCTCGCCAGGACCCGGCAGGCTTTTGAGGAGCGTGTGGCCGAGCTCCTCGAAACCGTTGGCCTTGCCGCCGATCACATGCGGCGATTTCCACACGAATTTTCCGGCGGCCAGCGGCAACGCATCGGCATCGCCCGCGCGCTCGCCGTGTCGCCCAAGCTGATCGTCTGCGACGAACCCGTGTCGGCGCTCGACGTGTCGATCCAGGCGCAGGTCATCAACCTGCTCGAAGACCTGCAGCAGCAATTCGGCCTGACCTACCTCTTCATCGCGCACGATCTGTCGGTGGTCGAGCACATCAGCACGCGGGTCGCCGTCATGTATCTCGGCCGTATCGTCGAGATCGCGCCGGCCGAGGACCTCTACGCGGCGCCGCTGCATCCCTACACTGAGGCGCTGCTGTCGGCCGTGCCGATCCCGGACCCGAGCATGAAGCGCCGCCGCATCGTGTTGCAGGGCGATGTGCCGAACCCGATCAACCCGCCCTCGGGCTGCCATTTCCACACCCGCTGCCCGATCCGCCAATTGCCGTTTTGCGCCGAGAACGCGCCGCCCCTCGAAGAGAAGCGCCCCGGGCACTGGGTCGCCTGCCATTTCCGCAGCTAGGCGCCGTACAAAAGTAGAAGTGCAGGCCGGTTAGTCGCGATCCGCTAATGATTTAGCCTGCGGCAACGAATGGGTTGGCGATTCGGTCTAGCTGGATTCCGCTTCAAAGCGTGCGCCTAGCAGGCTGTTGAAAAACCCGTAGAGTTTCGGGCGTTGCCGTGATTCCCTGATTTGGGGGTATCGCACCGGGGGAAGCGATGCGGGGATTTGACCAGCGCGCGGGGGCGTTGTTTTCGTATGTCGATCTGGAGAAGCGGGTTCACGCCGATCATCCGCTTCGGGCGATCCGATCGCTGACCAACGCGGCTTTGTCGGAGCTGTCGCGGGATTTTGCAGGGCTCTATTCCGGTCTTGGTCGGCCATCGATCGCGCCCGAGATGCTGCTGCGGGCGATGCTGTTGCAGGCGTTCTACTCGGTGCGCTCGGAACGCCAGCTGATGGAGCGGCTGGAGTTCGATCTGCTGTTCCGCTGGTTTGTCGGGCTGGGCATCGACGATGCGGTGTGGGACCACTCGACCTTTTCGAAAAACCGCGACCGACTTTTGGCTGGCGAGATCGCAGTGAAGTTTTTGAGTGCGGTTCTGGCGCAGCCCGGGGTCAAGCGGCTGTTGTCGAGCGATCACTTCTCGGTCGATGGCACACTGATCGAAGCCTGGGCTTCGATGAAGAGCTTCAAGCCGAAAGACCCGCCGGACGGCGGTGGTCCACCCGATGTGGCAACGCATCGCGGCGGGCGTAACGCCGAGACCGACTTCAAGGGCGAGAAGCGGTCAAACGTGACGCACCGCAGCACCACCGATCCCGATGCCCGGCTCTACCGCCGGGGGGCGGGCATGGAGGCCAAGCTGTGCTTCATCGGCCACGGGCTGATGGAGAACCGTTGCGGGCTGATGGTCGATGCCCGGCTCACTCGGGTGTCGGGCCATGCCGAGCGATTGGCCGCGCTCGATATGATCGAACCTCGTGCCGATCGCCCGCGCGCGATCACGCTCGGCGCGGATCGTGGCTACGATGCTGCCGACTTCGTCGAGGAATTACGGACCCGCAATGTGCGCCCGCACGTGGCGCAGAATAAGAGCGGTCGTCGCTCGGCGATCGACCGGCGGACCACGCGTCACCCGGGTTACGCCAGCAGCCAGCGTATCCGCAAGCGCATCGAGGAAGCGTTCGGTTGGATCAAGAGCGTGGCCGGAATGCGCCGCACCAAGCTGCGCGGCCTGGCCCGTGTCGATTGGGCCTTCACCTTCGCGGCGGCCGCCTACAACCTGGTGCGGGCACCCAAGCTGCTCGCCACGTCAACGTGAGCGTCCCGGTAGAATGCCAGCTGATCGGCCGGTAGCGGATGGTCTACGCCCGACTGGGACGAGATCTCCGGTGACGGATCAGCCGAACTCGAGGACGACGGCACGATCGAGGTTGAGCTGTCCTTTGACAAGGCGACGACGCCATCCTTACCGGTCGACGCGAATGACTTCTTCAACAGCCTGCTAGGAAAGCGAAGCACATGACTGATCCTGACGGCCAGACGCAGATCGATGGCGAGATCAACGGCTGGTCCGATCTAGCGGGGCTAGCGCGGACTTACGCAATGAGAGGGGGCGAATGGATTTTCCGCGGAGTTCGTAAAAAATCCTATGAACTGATCCCCAAAATCGGAAGGCCCGATACGCGACGAGGCCAAGACTTTGATGCTGAGCACGAGCTTCGCCTACTCGACGAATTCAAGAAG
>DATAHD010000379.1:0-6498 GCA_036263395.1 Rhizomicrobium sp.
TGAGTATGGCGACGACAGCTGGGCGCCGCTGCTCGCCGATGTGAAGAAGCTGCAGGACATCGCGCATCGCCGCTTTGCGCCAGACTCGAAAGATCCCGGCGTGGTGCGCCAGCGCAGCCGCGGCAAGCTCACCTGCCGCGAACGCATCGACCTGTTGCTCGACACCGGCAGCTTCCGCGAAGTCGGCAGCCTCGCCGGATTCGCGAGTTACGACCACGACGGACAGATCGCAGACTTCACGCCCGCCAATCATGTCGGCGGCTGGGGCAAGGTCGATGGCCGCCTCGCCATCGCCTGCGCCGACGATTTCACCTCGCGCGGCGGTCATGCCGACGGCGCGATCGGGCAGAAGAGCCGCTATCTCGACCAGCTCTCGCTCGATTACCGCTGCCCGTCGGTGCGTCTGCTCGACGGTTCGTCCGGCGGCGGCAGCGTCGCGATGATGGTGCCGAAGCAGGCGAAGGAAGGCGAAAGCAACGCGCAGGAAAGCTCCGGCGCGATCAAGGCGGGACGTCCGCGCGTCTCCGGTGGTGGCGGTTCGGTGCTGCCCGGCCATCTCGGCAGCGCGCTTTATGCGCGGCAGCTGAGCGAAGTGCCGGTGGTGAACCTCTTGCTCGGCAGCGTCGTCGGTATCGGCGCAGCGAAGGCGGTGCTCGGGCATTTCTCGGTGATGGTGCGCGACGTGGCGCAACTGTTCGTCGCCGGTCCGCCGGTGGTCAGCCACGCGATGGGCTACGATGTCACCAAGGAAGATCTTGGCGGCTGGCACATCCACTGCCGCAACGGGTCGGTCGACAATCTGGCCGAGAGCGAAGAAGACGCGATGCTGCAGGCCAAGCGCTTCCTCTCCTATCTGCCGCCCAGCGTGTTCGAAACCGCGCGCGTGCTGTCCAGCAACGATCCGATCAACCGGCGCGAAGAAGAGCTCTTCACGATCATACCGCGCAAGCGCACCTCGACCTTCGATATCCGCCGCGCCATCCGCCTGATGGCCGACAAGGATTCATTCTTCGAGATCGGGCCGCACTGGGGCACCGATCAGGTGACGGGTTTCGTGCGCTTCAACGGCTATCCGGTCGGCGTGATCGCGTCCGACAGCCGCCACATCAACGGCGGCGCGCTGACCGCCGATGGCTGCGACAAGCTTCGCCGCCATCTCGATCTCTGCGACCTGTTCCACATTCCGGTGCTGAACCTGAACGACAATCCCGGCTTCGCGGTCGGCATCGAGCACGAGATCGCGGGCACGATCCGCAAAGGTGCGGAGTGGATGATCGCGTTCGCGCAGGTGAACGTGCCGATCTTCACCGTGATCATGCGGCGCAGTTTCGGCGTGGCCGGCAACAACTATGCGACGCCGAAGGACAGCGCGAGCGCCCGCGTCGTGTGGCCCGCCGCCGACGTCGGCGGCATCCCGCCTGAGGGCGGCATCGAGGCGGCATACAAGCGTCAGCTGGCAGAGGCCGCCGATCCGGTCGCGCTGCGCGCCGAGATCAACGCCCGCATCGAAAGCGCCCGCGGCCCGATCGGTCCGCTCAACAAATTCCAGATGGAAGAGATGATCGACCCGCGCGACACCCGCCGCTACATCTGCGAGTGGGTGGAGAACGCTTGGCGCATCGTGTCGTCACCGGCAGGATTGGTGCCGCGGCCGCTGCAGTTCAGGCCGTAAAAAAACCGGATGAACGGGGTGGCGTTCATCCGGTTCGACCGCCGGGGCGTCTTCAGATGAAGTTGGCGGTCGAGAAGCTGCCCATGTTCGTTGCGCCATCGATGCGGATCAGCAGGTCGTCCGCCGCCTGATAGCCGGCGATCCCATTGGCGTCGATGGCGAGGTAGGTGTGCGTGCCGACGGTGGCGAGTGCCGCATGCGCGATGCCGAAGTGCGCCGCATCCAGCACTGTGCCCAACTGGCTCAGCTTGGCGGCGGTGGCGGGCGCATCGATGCCTGTCACCGTGAACCACAGGTCGATATGATCGGCGGTCGCGTCGAAGTCGTTGATGCGATCGGTGGTTGCCGCATTCGATTCGCTTGCGGCACCGAACACGAAGATGTCGTTGCCGGCGCCGCCGCTGAGGCTGTCGGCACCGGCACCGCCGATCAGGACATCGCTGCCAATGCCGCCGTTGAGTGTGTCGTTGCCGTCGTCGCCGAACAGCGTGTCGTTGCCGCCTTTGCCGGTCAGCGTGTCGTTGCCGGCGAGGCCATGTGCGATCCAGCCATTGTTGTCGAACACCTTGAAGGCATCGTCGGCAACCGTGCCGCTATAGTCGTGCATGGTGAGATCGACCGTTCCGTTGGAGAACTGCAGCTTCTCGATCGACTTCAGCGTATCGACACCGTCGTTGCCGTCGGTGAGGTTGGTATCGGTGATCTTCGCCTTGGCGACGGTGCCTTTGTAGCTGTAGCCGAAGCTCGATCCGGCGAAGACTGCGGTGTCGGTGCCATCGCTGCCGTCGACCGTATCGTTGCCGCCGCGGCCGGTCATGGTGTCGTCACCGGCGTTTCCGGTCAGAGCGTTGTCGACGCCATTGCCGAGGATTGTGTCGTTGCCGGCGCCGCCGACGGCGTCTTCTATGGTGGTTGTGGTGGCCTGGGTCAGACCATTGGTGACCGCTGCGACGACGTTCGAGCTGTCCGTGGTGAGGCTGACGACGGTGCCGCGGCCCAGCTGATCGACCAGACCCTGGTACGTGCTCTCGTAGTTGTTCGCGATGGCGAAGATCGGAATGATGTTCGCTGCTTCGAGTGCGGCCCGTACCTGCGCGATCTCCGGGTAGTCCTCGCCGGTGCCCTCGGGGCTGCCGTCCATGATCGCGTCGCCGTTGTTCGCGGTCGTGATACCCGCAGCCGCGCCGTCACCGGCGACGTGGAACGGGGCATCGGTGAAGAGCACGACAAAGCGCGCGGAGTCGGTCCGGAAACCGATCGAGTCGCTGCGCAGCGCAAGTTGCATCAGAGATTCAATCTGGCACTCCGGCTCGTCCAATCCGCTCAGCGTCACCATGCCGTTGTAAGCGTTTGTAAGGGCAGTTGTGTCGGCCGTGAGACCGAGCAGCGTGCGATAGACCCACTCGCCCGGTGCGCCGAACGGTCCGATCGGCTTGTCGACAAACGTCGAGGAACCAAACTCGCTGTTGGACTGCACCGCCTGCAGGGCCGCCACGATACTCGGGATCAGCGTACGGACATTGGCAATATCGTCGCCGAACGAGCCGGTGAGGTCCTGCAGGAACTGGACGTCGAGCGGGTTCACGGTGCTGCCGCCCTGGCCCAGGTCGCAGATTTCGTTTTCCACCTCACTGTCGGTCTCGCCCGAAAGATCGATATGGCTATCGCCGGTTGCCTCGCTCGCATCGACCGTGTCGTGACCGACGAGGTCTTCAATGTGAGCGCTGCCGCCCTTGAGGACGTAGCGGTCGTCACCATCGCCGCCAACCAGCTTGTCGTGGCCGCTTGCCGAGATCAGCGTATCGTTACCGCCGCCGCCCAGTTGGGTGTCGTCGCCGGCACCGCCGTCGATCGTGTCGTTACCCGATCCGCCCGCGATGTAGTTGGCGGCGTCGTTGCCGGTAACAGTGTGCGCATCGCCGGTCAGGCGCACGGTCTCGACATTGGCGCCTGCCGTGTAGTCCACGCTGGCAATGACGGTGTCGTTGCCGTCATTGCTCTTTTCGACCACGATGTCGCCCACGTTGTCGACATAGTAGGTGTCGTCACCAATGCCGCCTACCATCGTGTCGGCCCCGGCGCCGCCGTCGAGCGTATCGTTGCCCGCGCCGCCGTTGAGGGTATCTGCGCCCGCACCGCCGGTGAGGATATTGTCGAGCGCGTTGCCGGTCGCGACATGCGCGCTTCCGGTCAGCTGTAGGTTCTCGACATTGTCGGAGAGGGTGTAGTTGACGCTCGCGATGACGGTGTCGGTGCCGCTGTCGAGACCTTCTTGAACCACGTCGCCCTTGTTATCGACGACATAGGTGTCGTTGCCTGCGCCGCCAGCCATCGTGTCGGCGCCTGCAGCGCCATCGAGCGTGTCGTCACCGGTGGTACCAAGGATGGTGTTCGCCAGAGTATTGCCGGTGCCGATGTGGGCCGATCCGGAGAGCTGCAGCACCTCCACATTGGCGCCGAGGGTGTAATCCACGCTGGCGACTACGGTGTCTATGCCGGCCCCCTTCTTCTCGACGACCACATCGCCGGCGGTGTCGACGACATAGGTATCATCGCCCAGACCGCCGGCCATTGTGTCGGCGCCGGTGCCACCGTTGAGGGTGTTGCTCAGGCTGTTTCCGGTGAGGTTGTTGTCGAGCGCGTTGCCCGTTGCGGCAATCGCGGCGCCAACCAGCTTCAGGTTCTCGACATTGCTCGCAAGCGTGTAGTCGACAGACGAATTGACGGTGTCGATGCCGGCGTTGAGAGCCTCCTGAACCACGTCGCCGGTATTGTCGACGATGTAGCTGTCGTCGCCTAGGCCACCGGCCAGCACGTCTGCACCGGTGCCGCCATCGAGCGTGTCGGCCAGGCTGGTGCCGGTGATGGTGTTGTTCAGGTCGTTGCCGGTACCGTTACGCGCGGCGCCGATGAGGACCAGGTTTTCGACGAAGTTGCCCAGCGTCCAATCGCGAGAGGCGTAGACGGTGTCGGTCCCGCCGGTCGTGCCTTCCTGCACAATATCGCCAGCGTTGTCGACGTAGTAGGTGTCGTTGCCGGCTCCGCCCTTCAGCGTGTCGGCGCCGGCCGCACCGTCAAGGATATCGTTTCCGCTTGTTCCTTCGATGATGTTGTCGAGCTCGTTGCCTGTTCCGCTATGGGCCAGACCTTTCAGCTGCAGGTTTTCGACGTTGGCGGCCAGTGCCCAGTCGATGCTGGCAATTACCGTGTCGATGCCGTCCGGCGCGTTCTCGTTCGTCACGTCGCCGGCGTTGTCGACCCGATAGGTGTCGTTGCCCGCGCCGCCTGCGAGGATGTCTGCACCCGCACCGCCGTCAAGATCGTCGTCCCCAGCATCGCCATTGATCGTGTCGCTTCCGGCGCCGCCATCGATGGTGTCGTTGCCGCCGGCGCCTGAGATCGTGTCGTTTCCGCCGAGGCCATAGATGGCATCGGCGCTATCGGTGATCTTGTGGAGACCGCCATAGCCAAGGCCCATCGTGTCCGCCGAATTGGTGCCGTAGACGTTTGCGTCCGGCTGCCAGCTGTCCGGCGAAAAGAGCACGCTGATGGATTCGTTTCCCGCGCCGGGGCTGCCGATCATCAGGTCTGCGGTCCCGTCGCCGTTCATGTCGCCGAGCACGGCAACGTTGGAACCGGTGAGGCTCCCCGCGGCGCCGACGATCTTCGCTCCACCGGCGCCCATCGCGATCAACGAGAGATCGACGTTGCGCGTCTCCCCGCCCCACACGACGTATACGGCGCCGGCATTGGCGCCGCCCTCCGTATTGTGCGGTGCGCCGATCACGATATCGGCGATGCCGTCGCGATTGAGATCGACACCGCCCGTAACCGTAATGTGGGAAAGGTCGCCGCCCGATTCCGGCGTGATCATGAACCCGCCATTGCCGGCCGCGACGTCGGAGAGATGGACTTCGGTGGTGGTTGCCTTGCCGTACACGACATAGGCTTTGCCGGAGCCCGGAGCACCGATCAGGATGTCGGAAAGGCCGTCGCCGTTGATGTCGCCCACCGATGCAACGCTTTCGCCGACGTGTTCGCCGGCTGCGCCCGTGATGCGGAAGCCGCCCGTGCCAAGCGCAACATTGTCCAGATTGACCTGCGTGCCGTTTCCTTTGCCGAACACCACATACACCGCGCCGCCATCAGCCCCGCCTGCGTCGTTGCCGGGAGCGCCGACCAGAAGCTCGCCTTTGCCATCGCCGTTCATATCTGCAATGGCCGTCAGCGCTTGGCCGGCATGATCGCCGGCGTTCTCGCCGATAATCCGATAGCCGCCGGTTCCTGCCGCCACATTGCCAAGGGACACGACGCTGTTGGTCGATTTTCCCCAGACGACATAGGCCGCGCCGGCATCGGTGCCGCCTGCATCGTTGTTGGCGGCAGCAATCAGAATCTCACCCTTGCTGTCGCCGTTCAGGTCACCGATCGCAGCCATGGCTGAGCCTGCGTTGTCGCCCGCGGCCTCGCCCTTGATCGCGAAGCCGCTGCCATTGCCTGTGAAGGGATCGCCGAGATCGATACCGCCGGGGCCTGCCTTGCCCCACAGGACGAAGCCGGTGCCGGCATCGGTGCTCGCACCGACGTCCATACCTGGCGCGCCGACAAGAATTTCGGCACGGCCATCGCCGTTGAGATCGGCGATGCTTCCGACGGCCGAGCCGGCGAGATCGCCGGCCTTCACCCCGTCGATGATCAGCATCGACGCGGCACCGAGGCCCGTATTGCTTCCGGCAGCACTGCCGAAGCTCACGAAGATGCGGCCGGCGTTGTTGAATTTGTCGTCATCGCCCGGCGCACCCATAATGAGGTCGGGAATGAGATCG
>DATAHD010000380.1:0-9219 GCA_036263395.1 Rhizomicrobium sp.
CGCAGCGAAGTTCGGACGCCGCATCAGCCAGATGATGAGGAAGGCCGGCAGGCTGATATAGACCATGAAGAGATAGACGTTCGAATACGCGGCCACTTCCGAGCGCAGCTCGATCAAGCCGTTCAGTGTTTGAAGCCCGAACGGAATCTGCGGATTCATCATCATCGCCGGTGCGTTGACACCGAGCGCGCGATTGAACGGGCTCGCATAGCCAGAGAGCATTGAGTGCATGATCTGCACGCTGCCGCCAAGCACGCTGGTGGTCAGCGACACACCGATCGCGCTGCCAAAGTTTCGCGTCAGGTTGGAGAGCGCCGAACCGTCGGTGCGGAATTGTCCCGGCAAGGTGGCGAACGCCATCAGGTTCATCGGCACGAAGACGAAGCCCATGCCAAAACCCTGGACGAACGTGACCAGGATTACCGTTGAAGCACCGACTTGCGGCGTCCATGTCGACATTTCCCACATCGACCACAGCATGAACGACGTACCGAGTGTCATCAGGTAGCGCGGGTCGATCTTCAGTGCCATGCGGCCGGCGAACATCATCGCGAACATCGTGCCGAAGCCGCGCGGCGCCATGATCAGGCCGGTGTCCGTCACGGTGTATCCCGCGAGGTTCTGCAGATACGGCGGCAGTAGCGCGGAACTCGCAAGCAGGATCGCGCCGATCACGAACATCAGGAACAACGACGAGACGAAGTTGCGGTCCTTGAAGATCTGCGGCGGAATGAATGGCGCCTTGGCGGTCGCCATGTGCACGATGAAGAGGTAGAGCGCGACACCGGCAATCAACGTCTCAACGATGATCTCCGGCGACTCGAACCACGCCTGGCTGGTGCCGCGGTCGAGCATCAGTTGCAGCGAGCCGAGACCAACGGCCAGCGCGGTAAAGCCGAACCAGTCGAACTTCATCGTCGCGTCGTTGTGGCTGTCCTTGAAGTAGATCCAGATGCCCGACACCGCCAGAATGCCGAACGGCACGTTCACATAAAACACCCAGCGCCAGTCATAAGCATCGGTCAGCCAGCCGCCGAGCGTCGGCCCCAAAATCGGGCCGAGCATCACGCCCATACCCCAGATCGCCATGATGTTGCCGCGTTTCTGAGGCGGGTAGAGGTCGAGCATGATCGACTGCGACAGCGGCGAAAGCGCCGCGCCGAACGCACCCTGCAACAGGCGGAACAGGATCATCTGCTCCAGGGTCTGCGCCAGACCGCACATCATCGACGTCAGGGTGAAGCCGATCATGCTGGTGAGCATGAGGTTCTTCTTGCCGAAACGCGACGCAAGCCAACCCACCGGCGCCGTCATGATCGCGGACGCCACGATGTAGGACGTCAGCACCCAGGTGATCTGATCGCGCGAGGCGGACAGCGATCCCTGCATATGCGGCAGCGCGACGTTCGCGATGGTGGTGTCGAGCGCCTGCATCAGCGTGCCGGCCATCGACGCCATCAGAACGATGCGCAGCGCAATCGGATCGTCGTACGACTCCGCTGTATGGGTTGAAGCAACCCGAACCATGGATCAGCCGCCGTTCAGCATCCGCCACCAGCGGCGATGGCCGGTGTCGATGGTGATGATGGTGCTCATGCCGGCGCGCAGCGGGCGATCGCACTTGCTACCGGCCGGTTGCGGATCGACCTTGATCTTGGTCGGTATGCGCTGAACGACCTTCACCCAGTTGCCGCTGGTGTTTTCCATCGGCAGCGCGGAGAACGCGCTATCGCTGGCGGCAGCGACGTTGTCGACGTGACCGGTCCAGGTGCAGCCCGGATAGGTGTCGACCGTCACTTCAACCTTCGCGCCGTTGCGCACGTTGGTCAGGTCGGTTTCCTTCATCGCAGCGTCGATCCAGACGTTCTTGTTCGAGACGAGGCCGACGGCGCTGGTCGTGCTGAACGCCGACATCGCGGAGATGACGAGCGTACCCGGCTGCAACGAATCCACTTCGCTGACGATGCCGTCGAAGGGCGCGCGAACGGTTGCGTGGTCGAGCTGGCGCTGCGCTTCATCCACTGCCGCTTTCGCGCGCATATAAGCAGGCATCGATTCCGCCGGCGCGTTCGGATTGCCGCCCAGCTTGGCGAGTTGAACCTTTGCGGCGTCCTGCAACGAGCTCAGCGTGCTCTGCGAGTTCTGATAGTTGGCGACGGCCTGATCGTATTGCGTCTTGGAAATCGCATTTTGCTTCACCAGCGCGCCGAGACGGCCCGCGGTGATGCCGTTGACGCGCGCCAGTGCGGCCTGCGCATCGGCCTGCTGCACCATGCGGCGATAGTCGGCACGCATGGAGTCGACATCAAGCGCCGTCTGCGCCAGCGCCGCTTTCGCATTATCCAGCGCAATCTGGAACGGCACGGGATCGAGCGTGAACAGTACCTGCCCTTGCTTGACCTGATCGCCTTCCCTGACGTTGACCGTCTTCACGAGACCGGAGACATCGGTCGATACCGCAAGCTTCTGTGCATGCACATACGCATCGTCTGTCGAAACGTAACGACCGCCGGTCAGCCACAGCGTCAGCGCAACGACGACAACGATGCCAACGCCCCATGTCATCAGGATGCGGCGCAGCTTCGCCTTGTCGGCCCACACGTCGCCGAGCGCTTCGCGTCCACGCTGAATGAAGCCCGGTCTGGCTCTGCGATAATCGGCTGTATCGGTATGCACGTTCATGGTTACTCCCCAGCCTCTGCGATTGTCTCGTTCGCTTCGGCGGCTGTTACATAGTTCTTGATCTGGACAAGCGCTTCGATGAGCGCCTCATGCGTTTCAGCCGGCAACAGACGTTCGAACTCGCTGTTGAGCTGATTGCGGTAAAAGTCGATTTCCTTGAGCAGCGGCTCCGCGGCCGGCAGCAGGTGCAGACGGCGGATACGGCGGTCGGTCGGATCGGCGCGGCGCTCCACGAGCCCGGCAGCCTCGAGCCGGTCGATCAGGCGGCCAACCGTGATCGGCTCCACTTCGCAGATCGCAGCCATCTCGTTCTGCGAGAGGCCGGGCTGACGCGACAGGCGCGACAGGATAATGGCCTGGGCGCGGGTCAATCCGCGGGTTCGGGCGTACTGGTCGAACCGGGTACGCAGCATCCGCGCCACGTCGTGGAGCAGGATGAGCGGGTCGCGATCAAAAGGGTTGGCGGAGTCAGACACGGCAGTTCCTAAGCCGTGATAAGATAAGCCACGTTATTATCTCACGCAAGCGCAGCATGACGAAAAATCAGCCACACGCTTACAACAAATATTTCAACCGCTTACGCCTTGCTGTTGGCCCGTTTCTGTAGATTTGTCAGTCGTTTAGCCACCGCTTTGTGTGCCGCAGCCTCGATTGCCCGGTACTCGGCGATCACCTTCCGCCCCACCTCCGACAGGGCCGCTCCGCCGCCTTGCCGGCCGCCCTGGCTGGTCGCCAGCAGGGGTTTGCCGAAGGTTTCGTCCGCTTCCTTGAGCAGCAGCCAGGCCTGCCGGTAGCTCATATCCATGGCTGCGGCGGCCTTGCGGATCGAGCCGGTCTCCGCCACCTGCTCCAGCAGCTTCACCTTTCCGGGGCCGAGGCCGCTGCCGTCGTCGAAGTCGATGCGAATCGTTAGCCGCGTCATGGCGCGATGATGCGGTGCCCCGCCGCCCAAAAGCAAAAGGCCAAAAACAAAGGGAGGCAGCACAGCCGCCTCCCCTCGCCGTCTCAGAGACCGAACCGGTTTACGGCCAGGCGTGCAGCGCCTGCTTCCACGAGGTCTCGATCTGGTTGATCGCCTTCTGCGGGAACGGCACGTAGTCGAGCTTCTTGGAGTCCTCCTGACCCGCCTTCAGGCCGTAGTCGAGGAATTTCAGAATCTCGCGGTTCTTGTCCGCCGGGTAGTCGGTGCGCATCAGCATGTAGGTCGCCGCGATGATCGGCCAGCTCTTGGCACCCTTCTGGTTCGTGAGGATCAGGTAGAAATCCTGCACGCCCGAGAAGTTCGCTTTGGCTGCCGCAGCAGAGAACGTCTCCGCATTCGGCGTCACGCGCTTGCCATCGGCATTGATGAGGTCGGTGTAGACTAGGTTGTTCTGCTTGGCATACGCGTATTCGACATAACCGATCGAACCCGCCGTCTGACCGACGCTGGCCGCGACGCCTGCGTTGCCTTTGCCACCAACGCCAACCGGCCATTCAACCGCGGTGTCGGAGCCGACGCTGTCTTTCCACTCCGGGCTCACCTTGCCGAGATAGTCGGTGAAGTTGAACGTCGTGCCCGATCCGTCGGAGCGGTGCACCACGATCACCGCCGTATCGGGCAGCGTCAGCTTCGGGTTCAGTGCCTTGATCGCCGGGTCGTTCCACTTGGTGATCTTGCCCATGAAGATGTCGGCGAGGACCTTGCCGCTCAGCGCGAGCTGGCCGGACGTCACGCCCGGCAAGTTCACGACCGGCACGATCGAAATCACGACCTGCGGAAACTGGATGAGATGGTTCGCGATCAGCTCGTCATGCTTCAGCGGCTTGTCGGAGTTCGCGAAGTCGACGGTCTTGGCTTCGATCTGCTTGATGCCGCCGCCGGAGCCGATGGCCTGATAATTGACCGCCGTGCCCGTCTTTTCCTGGTAGTTCTTCGCCCACACCGAAAGAACCGGATAGATCGCCGTACCGCCGGCACCGGTCAGCTCTGCTGCCATGGCGCTGGACGATAGAAGCGTTGAGGCAATAGCGCCTGCCATAATGGCAAGGGCCGCTTTAGCCTTGATGGTCATTAGTTCCTCTTTTCGAGTTTCAACGTGGTGCTCCCCACGCTGCCGCATCTAACAGCCGTTTGTGACAGTTGGCTGACATCGGCGATGCCTCTGGAACCACGCCAAAAGAAAACGGGAGGCGGGCATGCGCCGCCTCCCGTTCCAGAACATCAGCAAGGGGGAGCTGCTTACATTCCGGATCCCTGGATCTGCTTCCAGCTGTTCTGGATCGCCTGCACCGCATTGTCCGGCAGCGGCACGTAGTCGAGGCTCAGAGCAGCCTGATCGCCATTGGCATACGACCACTTGAAGAACTTGAGGACGTTCGCCGTTGCGGCCTGATCGCTCGGGTTCTTGTAGACGAGGATGTAGGTCGTCGCCGTGATCGGCCACGCGGTGTCGCCCGGCTGGTCAACAAGGATGATGTAGAAGCCGTTGCCCGCTGCACCATTCCAGTCAGCGTTCGCTGCTGCCGCTTTGAACGTGTCGGCGGACGGGCTCACGGTCTTGCCGTTCTTGTTGATCATGCGCGCATACTTGAGGTGGTTCACCTTCGCGTAGGCGTATTCGACGTAACCGATCGAACCCGCGGTCTGCGCGACGTTACCGGCGACGCCTTCATTGCCCTTGGCGCCGATGCCCACCGGCCAGTCGACGGCAGTGGCTGCACCGGCGTTGTCCGCCCAGTCCTTGCTCAGGCGCGACAGGAACGTCGTGAAGATGAAGGTCGTGCCCGATCCGTCCGAACGGTGCACGACGGCAATCGGCGTGCTCGGCAGGTTGAGGCCCGGGTTCAGCGCTTTGATCGCCGGATCGTTCCAGGTCGCGATGTTGCCCATGAAGATGTCGGCGAGAACTTTGCCGTTGAGCACGAGCTGGCCAGCCCCAATACCCGGCACGTTCACCACCGGCACGACGCCGCCGATGACCGTCGGGAACTGGGCCAGACCGAACTTGTTCAGATCGGCCGGCTTCAGCGGCGCATCGGTTGCGCCGAACGTCACAGTCTTCGCTTTGATCTGCGCGATACCGCCGCCCGAACCGATGGACTGATAGTTGAGACCGACACCGCTGACGCCCTTATAGCTGGCCGCCCACTTGGCATAGATCGGATAGGGGAACGTGGCACCGGCGCCGGTGACATCGGCCGCCAAGGCGGACGCTGTCAGGGCAAGACCGGCAAGCGCGCCGATCAGGACTTTTTTGAAGTTCATTTGCTTTCCTTTCAGACGCTGCAAACGCAGCGGGAAAAATCGTTAGTTGGAGAACTGGAGGCGGACGCCGAGGATGTTCAGGTTCTGACCGATGTCGATACCGCCGGCCGCGCTGAGCTTGTCGACGTTCACGAACATATCGTTCACCTGCAGCTTGATGTTCTGGTTCATGTACCAGTTCAAGCCGATCAGGAAGACGCGCTCCTTACCGCCGCGGATACCGGAAGCGAGATTCTCGTTCCAGTTCAGATCGGTGTCGCTATAGCGGGTGGTCAGTTCCCACGCGCCCCAGGAATTGCCGGAGAACGAGAACGGATTCGCGACCTTCGGTGCGCCGAAACCGCCGACTTCGTTGTTCGTGGCATTCACGGTGTAGGACTTCGGCTCACCGGTCAGCACCCACGAGCCTTCCAGGTACCAGCCGGAGAAGTTCGGGTGATCGACCACCGGACCGCCAGCAACAGCCTGACGGGCGACGTCGAAATGGGTGTACTCGCCGCCGAGGAAGAAGTTGTCGATATTGACGCCCGCGTTGAACGAATACAGCGAGCCGTTCTGCGCGATCATGTTGCCCGTGCTGATAAGGCGCGTGCCGTCGACGCGGATTTCGGGACGATCCTGCAGGTTGATCGCTTCGGCGCCGCCGTTCGCAGCGGTACCGCTGTTCAGGATGCGCGAGTAGTCGCCGCCGATGATGGCGTTCGACGCGCCATCGGACCAGAAGCGATAGGAAGCATGGCCGAGCCACTGGGTCTGCTCATCGCCGCCGTTGCCGTGGCCGGCTGCGGTGCCAGTCTTGGCGCCGGTGAACGCCGTGCCGAGAACGAGGTTGTCGCCCGGCAGCAGGAAGTCCTGCTTCTGGAAGACGGCTTCAACGCCGCGGCGGGCATCGCCCGCACCGAACGTGTCGGCTGCGATGTTGTCGATCTCCGGACGCTCCATGAACATCAGCTGGCCGGACGATGTCGTGCCTTCGAACATGAAGGCCGGCTCGATGATACCGACGTTGATGCGGAAGTTCGGAATACCGAGATACGCGACGCGCGCGAGGCTGAGCGTCGGATCACCAGTGTTGAGGCCAGTCAGGCAGGTCGTTGTGCCGGTCGGCGTGACGCAGGTGGTGCTGGTCGCGTTGCCGATGCCTTCGGTGTTCGAGCCACCCGCGTTGTAACGGAACTCGTACCAGAAATCGTTGAACGCCTTGCCTTCGACGCCGAAGAACGCGCGGCGCACGACGGCGCCGGCCGACAGATCCTTGAACTGCGCCGTGTTGGTCGGCGACAGCGGATCCTTCTGGAAGAAGTTCGCGTCATCGAACTGGAAGCGGACGCGCAGCGCCATCGTGAAGCGGCCGTCACCGCTCTTCACCGTCGGGCGACCGTTGTCGAACGACCAACTCGTGTCGTTGTAGTTCTGCTCCAAGGTCGACAGACGGGTGTGATCGCTCTGCGCCTTGTCCTGCTGCTTCTCGAGCATCTCTTCCAGACGCGCGACGCGGTCGGAAAGCTCCTGATAGCTCGGATCGTTGCTCGCGGTGCCGGCGGCGGCGTACGCGAAACCGGACGATCCGGTCAGCGCCAGCGCAGCAACGCCCGCCATCAAATAAGTTTTCCCCATCATTTCGACCTCTTTCGGTTGCGAGAGGCCGTGCCGGCACTTTCAGCCGGTATCCGACGCCCCTCTGGACGGGCGCAGACATTCCCGACCGCCGCAAAGGTCGCGTGACGGTTTCATGAAACTAATATGACGGACGACAGCTGCCGCGCCCCCGTTGCGCGCGGGACACGCTAATCCGCGATTGTGAACTTCATGTAATTGTCACACGCGCCGAAAAATCAGCTTTCCGCGAGGGCGCCGTATTTGCCTTTGAAGAACACCAACGGCGCACCGGCATCGTGACGGTGGTAGCGAACCACGCGGCCAACCAGAATCACATGATCGCCGGCATCGTGGATCTGCTCGCTGGTGCATTCGAAGATCGCGAGCGCGTCTTCCAATGCCGGCGGTCCCATCTTCGTCGGATGCATCGGGATACCGTCGAGATTGTGCTCGCCCTGTTTCGCAAGGCGCGAGGAAACCGACTGATGCTCCGTACCCAGAATATTGATCGTGTAGCAGGGTGCGTTCGTGAACGCGCCGAAGCGATCCGACTTCTTGTCGAGGCACCAAAGAACCATCGGCGGATCGAGCGACACCGAGGCGAAGGAATTTACCGTTATCCCCATATGCTGCTCGGCGCTGGACGTGGTGGTGATCACCGCCACGCCAGTGGGAAAGCAGCCCAGGGCGTTACGGAAACCGCGGACATCAAAGACTTCTTCGCTCAAAGGGACCTGCTCAACGCAAAGTTAACAACATCGGGTGCATTCTCGCCCCCACGTTAGGCGAGTGGCCCGGCACGGAAAAGACCGTCCCCGCACTGACGTACGGGTAAGAAGGTGGCGGTGTTTCATGGCGGGCGACAACCCAGTCATCATCAAGCGTATCAAAAAGGGTGGCCATGGCGGTCACCACGGAGGCGCTTGGAAAGTGGCTTACGCGGACTTCGTGACCGCGATGATGGCGTTCTTCCTGCTGATGTGGCTGATCAACACGACCACGCCGGAGCAGAAGCGCGGTATCGCAGACTATTTCGCAGCCCAGAGCATCTCCCAGACGGTGAGCGGCTCGGGTGGCATCCTGGGCGGCAAGGTGCTGGGCGAGACCAGCGCCAAGGCCGGCGGCGCCCCATCGGTCATGCAGAAGCAGGGTCTCCCTGCCCCATCCGCGACCACCGAAAGCTCCGATCCCAGCAAGAAACAGGGCGGCTCCACCGACGCGCAAGGTGACGCGCCCGATTCGCAGCGGACGAGCGACGATCACATGGAGCAGTCGATCCCGTCGAAGGAACGTCAGGACTTCGCCAGCGCCGCCGAGGCGATCCGCCAGGCGATGCAGGAAAACCCCGACATCGCGCAACTGTCCAAACAGGTGATGATCGACCAGACGCCGGAAGGTCTGCGCATTCAGCTTGTCGATCAGGACGGCCGCCCGATGTTCGAGCCGGGAACCGCCCAGCCGACCGCGGCCGCTCGCAAAGTGCTGCAGCAGGTAGCGAAGATCGTCGACCGCCTGCCCAACCGCGTGTCGATCAGTGGCCACACCGACTCCAAGGCCTTCACCGCCGCGGACGGCAGCACGAACTGGGAGCTGTCGGCCTCACGCGCCAATGCGGCGCGCGCGATTCTCGCCAGCGCCGGTCTGAGTTCCGACCGCGTCTACGAGGTATCGGGCAAAGCCGGCTCGGAACC
>DATAHD010000381.1:0-4017 GCA_036263395.1 Rhizomicrobium sp.
TGGGCCGAAGCCGCCGCGATCTGCGAGGAAGATGTCGAGACCTGCCGCCGCATCGGCGAGAACGGGCTTCAGATTCTACGCGACGCCGCCGCGAAGAAGCCAAAGGGCGAGACGCTCAACGTCCTCACCCACTGCAACGCCGGCTGGCTCGGCTGCGTCGACTGGGGCACCGCCATCGCGCCGATCTACATGGCGCATGACGAAGGCATCAAAGTGCATGTCTGGGTCGACGAAACCCGCCCGCGCAATCAGGGCGCCTCGCTCACTGCCTTCGAACTCGGCGGCCACGGCGTGCCGCACACCATCCTCGCGGACAACGCGGGCGGTCTCTACATGTCGGAGGGCAAGGTGGACTTGTGCATCGTCGGCTGCGACCGCGTCACCGCCAACGGCGACGTCGCCAACAAGATCGGCACCTACCTGAAAGCGCTCGCCGCAAAGGACAACGACATTCCGTTCTACGTCGCGCTCCCGTCCACCACGATCGATTGGACGCTCGACAGCGGAAAAAAGATTCCGATCGAAGACCGCAGCGCCGACGAAGTCTTGAAAATGACGGGACGCCTCCCATCTGGTGCAATCGCGACCGTCGAAATCGCCGCTCCCGGATCGCCGGCGGCGAACCCAGGCTTCGACGTCACGCCCGCGCGCCTCGTCACCGGTTTCATCACCGAACGCGGCACTTGCGCGGCCTCGGAACAGGGCCTACGCAGCCTCTTCCCCGCCGCCTGAAGGCCCTGTTTGGGCGGCGGGGATTGCTCAAAGGCAGTGTCGTCGTCACATGAAAAGCATGTCAGCACTTGTTGCAGTGGCTCTTTCATTCGTGGCGTTGCTTCCCGCGAATGCGACCGTCTTTGTTCCCGCGCCGATGCATGCTGATAAAAGCTTGGTCCGTTGGGTGGTGAAGAAAATCGTGCCGCGGCGTTGTGATGAAATTCGCAAGGGGATAAGGGTCACTTTCGCAATCTTCAATTTGCCTCCGGAGATTCTGAAGGAAGCACCCCCGCAGGCTAAAGGGTTGGTCGGCAGGACACAGTTTTGTGGCGCAAAGGTGCTCCTAAATATGGTGTTTGCGAAAGACGCGGGCGGAAACCCGAAGCTCTACGCTGAGGTCGAGCCGCTACCCAAGTAAGTATGCCAATCCAGAGAGAGTTGTTCGACATGAAATCCCGCTGGTCTGACACCGAAGCCAAAGAGTACATAGACCGTTATGCGCCGAAGGGCGTGAACGCCGATCTGGCGCTGCGCACCTACACGACGCGCCTGCTCGGCGGCGATCCGAAGCTCGTGCTGCATGGCGGCGGCAACACGTCGGTCAAAACGCACGTCAAAGACATTCTCGGCGACGACGTCTCCGTCCTCTGCGTAAAGGGCAGCGGATGGGACATGGGCAATATCGAGCCCGAAGGTCTGCCGGCCGTCCGCCTCGAGCCGCTGCGCCGCCTGCGCGCGCTGCCCGTGCTCAGCGACGAGGACATGGTCAACTTCCAGCGCGTGAACCTGCTCGACTCATCCGCACCGAACCCAAGCGTTGAAGCGCTGCTCCACGCCTTCCTGCCGCACAAGTTCGTCGACCACACCCACTCCACCGCGGTGCTCGCGATCACCGATCGCCCGGACGGCGAGGAACTGGTGAAGAAGCTCTACGGCGATCGCGTCGCGGTCGTTCCCTACAACATCCCCGGCTTCAAGCTCGCGAAGGCGGTGGCCGATGTCTACGAGAAGAATCCGAAGGTCGAAGGCCTCATCCTGCTGCGCCACGGCATCTTCACCTTCGCTGACGAGGCGAAGACCGCCTACGACAACATGATCGCCTTCGTGACGCAGGCGGAGGACTACCTCGCTGCGCACCGCAAGCCGCTGAAGCCCGCCGAACTGCCGAAGCACATCGGCAAGCTCGCCGACATCGCGCCGATCCTGCGCGGCGCCGTCTGCATCGAGAAGAACGAGATGGCCGGCAGCGCCAAACGCCAGATCCTCTGCTTCCGCTCGAACGAGCGCATCCTGAACTACGTGAACGGCGCCGACGTGCAGCGCTATTCGCAGATCGGTGTCGTCACACCCGACCACACCATCCGCACCAAGAACTGGCCGGTGGTCGTCCCCGCGCCCGATGCGCACAAACTGGATGAGTGGAACGTGCAGGTGCACGAAGCCGTCGCCGCCTTCGTCGCCCGCTATCATGACTACTTCAAGCGCAACAACGAACATGCCGAGCCGAAGAAGAAAGAGCTCGATCCGCTGCCGCGCGTGATCCTCGTCCCCGGCGTCGGCCTGTTCGGCGTCGGCGCAACGGCGAAAGATGCCGCCATTGCCGCCGACATCGCGGAGAACGCGGTGGAGGTGATCAGCGACGTCGAAGGCAGCGGCACCTACGCCTCGATCTCCGAAGCCGACATGTTCGATGTCGAGTACTGGTCGCTGGAGCAGGCCAAGCTCGGCAAGTCGAACGAGAAGTCGCTGTCGCGCCAGGTCTGCGTCATCACCGGCGGCGGCTCCGGCATCGGCGCGGCCACCGCAAAAGCCATGGCGGCGGAGGGCGCTGAGATCGCGATCCTCGACCGCGATCACGACATGGCGGTGAAGGCCGCCAAGGCCGTGCACAAGCATGCCCTCGCGATCCAGTGCGACGTGACCGACGCGGAATCCGTGCGCGCCGCCTTCGACAAGGTGGTGGAAGCGTTCGGCGGCGTCGACATCGTCGTCTCCAACGCCGGCGCCGCGTGGCAGGGTAGCATCGGCACCGTCGATGAAGAGGTGCTGCGCAAGAGCTTCGAACTCAACTTCTTCGCCCATCAAAGCGTGGCGCAGAACGCCGTGCGCATCATGAAGCTGCAGAACACCTATGGCTGCCTGCTGTTCAACACGTCGAAGCAGGCCGTGAACCCCGGCAAGGACTTCGGCCCCTACGGCCTGCCGAAAGCCGCGACGCTGTTCCTGGTCCGCCAATACGCGCTCGACCACGGCAAAGACGGCATCCGCGCCAATGCCGTCAACGCCGACCGCGTCCGCACCGGCCTCCTCACCGACGACATGGTGGCGGCCCGCTCAAAGGCGCGCGGCGTCAGCGAACAAAGCTACATGAGCGGCAACCTGCTCGGCCGAGAAGTTTACGCCGCCGAAGTCGCCGAAGCCTTCGTCTACCTCGCCCACGCCGAGAAGACGACCGCAGCGGTGATCACCGTCGACGGCGGAAACATCGAAGCGGCGTTGCGGTAACCTCTCAACTGGTCATCCCCGGCGAGCACGAGCGCGCTTGCGCGCTCGTGCGAGGTGAAGGGGACCCAGAATAACCCGTCTGCGGCGCTATCGGAGGTATGCGTTGCTTACCACCAACGCCGGAGCAAACGGCTTATCCTGTGTCCCCTTGACCTCGCATCGCGCTGTCGCGCGATACTCGCCGGGGATGACCAGTTTTGAGATGAGGTGGCGCTAAGCTTCCTTCATCCTCCACTCAGGTAGGGTTGTTCCGAGCTTCAGTCTGCCATTGGGTGACCGCCTCGAGAAATTCCTGGCGTTGCGCATCGTCCCGAAATGCTCGCGCCGGAACTATGAAAGCGTTTCCGGTTTCCACAACGAGGACGACGGCTTCACCGTCGTCTCCCACTTCCATGATTTCGCGCCAAGCGCGAGTCGCGGTCTTGGAGCCAATCGTTGTTTTAACTCCGCTCTCGTCGACGATGAGCGTGCGCTCCTGCGGCTTAAAGGCAACTTGCGGATAAAGAGTAAAAAAGAGGAACGCTGCTGCGATCATGAATGCCGGGACGGCAAGCGAACGGGCGTCCAAGCTGCCGCGCTGTTGCCATTCAACAAATAGGCTGATCGCAAAGATCATAACGGTGCCTGTTAGCCAGACACGCCACAGATGAGAGCGCCATCGTTTCCAATACCAATCCCAGACTTCTTTGCGCTGGGAGCGGTAGTTAAGGTGAAACGCTTTCTCGCTCACGCTTCCTTCATCCTTCTCTCAATCGCTCCCTGCAGCACCGTGAGCGGCACGGCTCCTGCCTCCACCAC
>DATAHD010000382.1:0-3352 GCA_036263395.1 Rhizomicrobium sp.
TATCTGATGGCCGGGCTGCCGATCGTCAGCACGCCGAGCCTCGGCGGGCGCGACGTCTATTTCGATCCGGACTATGGCCTGATCGTCGAGCCGGAGCCGACGGCCATTCGCCGCGCCGTCGACCGGCTTCGCGATCGCGCCATACCGCGCGAGGAAATCCGCGGCAGGACACTGGAAAAGGTTCGCGCCCAGCGGCAGGAACTCACGGCGTTCCTGTCGGCGCTTCTGCGGCGCAAGGGCAGCAGCGCTCCCCCGCTGGAGAAATGGCCGTTCTCCGGCACGGAGGGCTTGATGCGCTGGGCCACCGTGCGGGAAATTGCCGCGCTCGTCAGCGAACCGGACCGCGCCTGACCGCTTGGCCGTTTACAGCGCTGCCGTGTAGCCTTAATCCGAAGACACATAAACACGCACCCGCCTCAAGGGTGCGCGAAGGCGAGGAAACCAAAAAAATCATGGCCAGGAAAACCGAAAGCAGCGGCCCCTCCGTCAGTCCCGAGGAGGCGCTGGAATTCCACGCCATGGGGCGCCCCGGCAAGCTGGAGATCGTCGCCACCAAGCCGATGGCGACTCAACGCGACCTGAGCCTTGCCTATTCGCCGGGCGTCGCCGTTCCCGTGCGCGCCATCGCCGAGGATCCGAGCCGCGCTTTCGACTATACGACGCGCGGCAACATGGTCGCCGTCATCTCCAACGGCACCGCCATTCTCGGCCTCGGCAATCTCGGCGCGCTGGCCTCCAAGCCGGTGATGGAAGGCAAGGCGGTGCTGTTCAAGCGCTTCGCCGATGTCGATTCCATCGATCTGGAGATCGATACGCGCGACGTCGACGAGTTCATCGCGGCCGTGCGCTATCTCGGACCGAGCTTTGGCGGCATCAATCTGGAAGACATCAAGGCGCCCGAGTGCTTCATCATCGAACAGCGCTTGCGCGAGCTGATGGACATTCCGGTGTTCCATGACGATCAGCATGGCACGGCGATCATCTCTGCCGCCGGCGTCATCAATGCGTGTCACCTGACCGGGCGCAAGCTTGCCGACATCAAGGTGGTGGTGAACGGCGCCGGGGCGGCCGGCATCGCGTGCCTCGAACTGCTCAAGGGCATGGGCGTGAAGACCAGCAATGCGATCCTGTGCGACACCAAGGGCGTGGTCTATCGCGGCCGCACCACCGGCATGAACCAGTGGAAGTCGGCGCACGCGATCGAGACGAGCGACCGCACGCTGGAAGATGCCATGAAGGGCTGCGACGTGTTCCTGGGCCTGTCGGTCAAGGGCGCGGTGACCCAGGACATGGTGAAGAGCATGGCGAACGCGCCGATCATCTTCGCCATGGCCAACCCCGATCCGGAAATCACGCCGGAGGATGTGAAAGCGGTGCGGCCCGATGCGATCGTTGCCACCGGGCGCAGCGACTATCCCAACCAGGTCAACAACGTGCTGGGCTTCCCCTACATTTTCCGCGGCGCGCTCGACGTGCGGGCGAAGACTATCAATGAAGAGATGAAGATCGCGGCCGCGGGTGCGCTGGCCGAACTGGCGCGCGAAGACGTGCCGGATGAAGTCGCGTTCGCCTATCGCGGGCCGAGGCCGGTGTATGGGCCGGACTACATCATTCCGGTGCCGTTCGATCCGCGCCTGATCAGCCGCGTGTCGTCGGCCGTCGCCGAAGCGGCGATCCGCACCGGTGTGGCGCGGCGCGAGATCCGCGACTTCGATGCCTATTCGTACGAGCTGTCGGCTCGCCTCGATCCGTCTGCTGCGCTGTTCCAGCGCATCACGGCGAGTGTGCGCGCCAACCCGAAGCGCGTGGTGTTCGCGGAAGGCGAAGAAGAGTCCGTCATCCGCGCGGCAGCGGCGTTCCAGAACTCCGGCCTCGGCAAGGCGTATCTCGTGGGGCGCGAGGAAGTTATCAGGGAATCGATAAAGCGCGCCGGTGTCGAAGACGGCACGCTGGAAGTGCGCGTGCCCGCGAGCGCGCGGCAGGCTTCACCTTATATCGACGCACTCTACAAGCGGCAGCAGCGCCATGGCCTGCTCTATCGCGACTGCGTGCGCATGGTGGCGAATGATCGCAACATTTACGCCGCATCGATGCTGGCCGCCGGCGATGCCGATGCGATGGTGACAGGCGTGACGCGCTCCTACCAGGTAGCGCTGAACGACGTGCGCGCAGTGCTGGACAGCCCGCGCGGCGAGCGGCCGGTCGGCGTGATGCTGATCTTCACCAAGGGCCGGTTGGTCTTCGTGGGCGATACCAGCGTGCACGAGATGCCGACGAGCGAAGAGCTTGCCGATATCGCTGTGCAGACGGCAGCGGTGGCCAAACGCTTCGGTTTCACGCCGCGCGTGGCAATGCTTGCCTCTTCGACGTTCGGCTTCCCGCGCAGCGAGCGCTCCGAGCGCATCGTCGAGGCGGTGAAGATTCTGGATGCGCGCGGTGTCGATTTCGAATTCGACGGCGAGATTGCGGCCGACGTGGCGCTCGACCGGACCAAGATGGGCCTCTACCCGTTCTGCCGCCTAACCGACACCGCGAACGTGCTGATTATGCCTGCGATCCACTCGGCGTCGATCTCCACCAAGCTGCTGCAGGAGATTGGCGGCGTGTCGATGGTGGGCCCACTGCTCCTCGGACTCGAGAAGTCGGTGCAGATTGCCCCGCTCGGCGCGAAGATGAGCGAGATCTACAATGCCGCGGTGATTGCCGCGCTGTAAGCAACATAGGCGCCGGACGATGGTCCGGCGCCCAACTGCTTCAGATGAACGACGCCGTCGAGATGCTGTTGGCGTGATCGACGTGGGTCAGTTCGACCACGAGGTCGAGGTTGGCCTGATAGCCGGCGATGCCGTTCTGATCGACCACGAGGAACGTGTGGCCGGCAAGACTGCCGGAGTTGGCGGTGAACAACACGGCGTGGCTTTGCCCCAGGTGCAGTGCGTCGAGCGCCGTGGCGAGATCGGCGTTGAAGGTCGCCGCTGAGAGTGCGCCCGTCGTGACCGCTGCATCCACCCCCGTGACCGCGGTCGCGAGATCGAACTGGTCGCGCGAGAAGAAGAAGCCATCGACGGTGTCGTAATTCAGCCCCGTCGATTCGGCGGTGGCGTTGTAGACGATGATGTCCGATCCGCCGCCGCCCGTGATCTTGTCCGCGCCAAGACCGCCGGTGATCGTGTCGGTGCGCGCACCGCCGGTCAGAGTGTCATCGCCTGCACCGCCGGTGAGAACAAGCTGGCCGTTGGTCTCCGCCGCCCCATTCAGGATGAGTTCCGACGTTGCCGACAGACCGGAGCCATCCACCGTCAAGCTCAGGCCCGGGGCAACGGTGTTGTCGTTGAGCGTGAGGTTGTAGTCG